>JBIOWF010000065.1:0-6949 GCA_044868295.1 Microtetraspora sp.
TAGGGGTTTCTCTCGGTTCTATCGGTGACGGTGATGAGCGAAGCGCAGCAGGGACGGCGGCGGTTTCTGTGGTCGATCGGGGCGACTGCGGCGGTATCGGTCGCCGGGCGCGGAGACAGCGTCCTCGCGGCTCCGGCCGCCACACCGTCGCACCCGGCCACGGCATCGGCAGACCGGCTCAGCCGAGTGGCCGCCGCGCCGGCGGACCGGCAGGTGGCCGCCCCGCGGGTTCCCGAGCGGCTCCTGCCCGGCGACCCGCACTGGCGGCTGCGGGAGGAGGGTCCGCCGAACGCCATCGAGGGCTACTGCGACCAGGTCAGCGTGCTTCCAGGAGAGTCCGTCGGGCTGCGCGTGTCCACCACGGCGGACCGGTTCAGGGTCACGGCCTTCCGCATGGGCTGGTACGGCGGGACGGAGGCCCGCATGGTGTGGCGGTCGCCCTGGGTTCGTGGCCGGACGCAGGGGCCGGGCGAGTTCGTGGAGACCACCCGTACCGTCCACGCGGGCTGGCGTCGGCCCCTCACGATTCCCACGGACGGCTGGCCCGAGGGGGCGTTCCTGCTGCGCTTGGACGCCGGCACCGGGCACCAGCGGTACGTTCCGCTGGTCGTGCGATCGGCGTCCGCAGCCGGGAAGACCCTGCTCGTACATGCGGCCGCCACCTGGCAGGCGTACAACCGGTGGGGTGGCTACAGCCTGTACATGGGCAGGGGCGGCTACCCGGCCCGCTCGACGGCGGTCAGCTTCGATCGCCCCTACGACAAGAGCGGGGCGGAGAAGTTCCTGGTCCACGAGCGGGCGCTGGTGGTGCTGGCCGAGCGGCTCGGGATCCCCTTGGCGTACTCGACGGGGATCGATCTGGACTCCGAGGTGCTGCGAGCCGCGACCGCGATCGTCTTCCTGGGCCACGACGAGTACTGGACCCCCCAGACAAGGGAGAAGGTCACACGGGCCAGGGACGCGGGGGCGAATCTGGCGTTTCTGGGAGCCAACACCTGCTACCGGCGCATCCGCCTGGAGCGGGACGACCGGATGGTCATCTGCTACAAGGACGATTTCACCAGCGATCCCCTGTACGGGCGCCACCCGGCGCTGGTCACGACGGACTTCCGCCTGCCCCCGGCGCCCGACCCGGAGTCATCGCTCACCGGCGTGTACTATGACGGCTTCCCGGCCGACGCGCCCTACGTGGTCACGGCGCCCCGCCACTGGCTGTTCGCCGGCACAGGCGTCCGGCGCGGGGACTCCTTCCCGCACCTCGTCGGTGTCGAATACGACCGCGTGACGCCGGACGTGCCGACGCCGCGGCCCCTGGAGATCATCGCCCATTCGCCGCTGATGTGCGGAGACCGGGCGAGCTTCGCCGACTCGGCCTACTACACGACGCCGAGCGGAGCGGGCGTCT
The DNA here is from genome assembly GCA_044868295.1 of Microtetraspora sp. Lineage (GTDB taxonomy): Bacteria > Actinomycetota > Actinomycetes > Streptosporangiales > Streptosporangiaceae > JBIOWF01. Next base: position 1,406 of record JBIOWF010000065.1, read on the forward strand.
TCGCGTCCGGGACGATGCGCTGGGTGGAGGCGCTGGCGGCGGGCAGGCCGGGCGGCCCCCGCGCCCACGACATGGACGCCCGGACCCGCAGATTCGTCGCCAGGACGACCGCCAACCTGCTGCGCGCCTTCGCGCAGGGCCCGGCGGGTACGAACCGGCCGCCCCCACGGGACAACGTCGACGCGTTCTACGCCTGACCCAGGGCTGGAGGAGATCAGACCAGGAGGGAGTCGACGGCTACGGTGAGGAAGAGGAGGGCGAGGTAGATGTTGGACCAGTGGAAGAAGCGCATCGGCTTCAGGTCGACGCCGGTCTTGCCCGCGTTGACCCGGCCGAGCAGGGCGTAGACCTCCCACAGGCACGCGGCTCCCAGCACCGCGGCCACCACCGGATAGAGCAGGGTGGTCCGGGCCAGCGGCCAGAGCAGCAGCGAGCAGAGCACGGTGGCCCAGGTGTAGGCGATCACTTCGAGCACGACCCGGCGCTCGGTGGCGACCACCGGCAGCATCGGGACCTTGGCCGCCGCGTAGTCCTCGCGGTAGCGCATGGCCAGCGTCCACGTGTGCGGCGGCGTCCAGAAGAAGACGACGCCGAACAGGACCACAGGTGCCCAGGAGAGGCCGCCGGTGATGCCGGACCAGCCGATCAGCACGGGCATGCAGCCCGCGATGCCGCCCCAGACGATGTTCTGCGGCGTCCGCCGCTTGAGGAACATCGAATAGAAGAAGACGTAGAAGAGGATCGCGCCGAGGGAGAGGGCCGCGGAGAGCCAGTTGACCGTGACTCCGAGGCCGAGCGTGGAGAGAGCGCCCAGGATCACGCCGAAAATCAGCGCGCCCCGCGTGGAGACCTCCGCCTTCGCCAGCGGACGGCGGCGGGTGCGCCGCATCGTCTTGTCGATGTCCCGATCGATGTAGCAGTTCAGCGCGTTCGCGCTGCCCGCCGACAGGGTGCCGAAGACCATCGTCGCGAGCGCCGTCCAGAGCGGGGGCAGGCCGCGGGCGGCGAGGAACATGACCGGCAGCGTCGTGATCAGCAGGAGTTCGATGATCCGCGGCTTGGTCAGCGCGACATAGGCCCGCACGATGTCGCCGACCGAACGGCGAGCGACAGGGGGGGCCATCGTTTGGTTGTTCGTCAGCACCGTCAAGGCGCATCCAGCACATGCGGGGTCAACGCGTAACCTCTGATTAGAGCTTTCCGGGCAGCAGCCGGCACTTGAGGATCCACTGTAGTCCGGCGGCCCTATGGTCCCTGAACTGGGGCCAGAAGCGGGCACCGCCCGCACTCGGTTTCCCCGGCTGTTCACAGATTGGACTACCAAACGGTAGGGCGGTCGAACCGTTAGGGTCCGGTGTGGGCGGGAATTGCCAAACCGGCGCGGAAAAGCGGAAAACAAGAGGGGATCGAGTAGTTGAGCAGCGCAAGCCTTGAGTGGAGCGACCTCGACCGGCAGGCCGTCGACGTGGTGCGGGCCCTGGCGATGGACGCGGTCGAGAAGGCCGGGTCGGGTCACCCCGGCACGGCGATGAGCCTGGCCCCCGCCGCCTATCTGCTGTTTCAGCGGACGATGCGGCACGACCCCACCGATCCCACGTGGGTCGGCCGGGACCGTTTCGTCCTGTCCTGCGGGCACACCAGCCTGACGCTCTACATCCAGCTGTACCTGTCGGGCTACGGTCTGACCCTGGACGACCTGAGGGGTCTGCGCCAGTGGGGCAGCCTCACCCCCGGCCACCCGGAGTACGGTCACACCGCCGGTGTCGAGACCACCACCGGCCCGCTCGGCCAGGGCGTCGGAAACGCCGTCGGCATGGCCATGGCCGCTCGCCGCGAGCGGGGCCTGTTCGACCCCGACGCGGCCCCGGGCACCTCGCCTTTCGACCACCACATCTGGTGCTTCGCCTCCGAGGGTGACATCGAGGAGGGCATCAGCCACGAGGTCAGCGCGATCGCCGGCCACCAGAAGCTCGGCAACCTGACGGTCGTGTTCGACTCCAACCACATCTCGATCGAGGACGACACGCAGATCGCCCTCTCCGAGGACATCGTCAAGCGCTACGAGGCGTACGGCTGGCGCGTCATCGAGGTCGACTGGACCGCGACCGGCGGTCGTGCCGAAGGCGCGCCAGGCCAGCACTACGTGGAAGACGTGCAGGCGCTGTACGACGCGCTGGAGGCCGCCAGGGCGGAGACCGACCGCCCGACGTTCGTCAAGCTGCGCACGATCATCGGCTGGCCGGCGCCGAACAAGAAGAACACCGGCAAGATCCACGGCTCGGCGCTGGGCGCCGACGAGGTCGCCGCGACCAAGCGGGTCATGGGCATGGACCCGAAGCGGAGCTTCGACGTGCCGGACGAGGTCCTCGACCACGCCAGGCACGTCGTGGAGCGGGGCCGCCAGGCCCACGCGGAGTGGGAGAAGGCCTACGAGAGCTGGCGTGCCGCCAACCCCGAGCGGGCCGAGCTGTTCGACCGGATCAGGCATCGCAAGCTGCCGGCCGACTGGGAGAAGGCGCTTCCCTCATACGAGCCCGGCACGTCGATCGCGACCCGCAAGGCGTCCGGCGAGGTGCTGAGCGCGCTCGCGCCGGTGCTGCCCGAGCTGTGGGGCGGCTCGGCCGACCTGGCGGAGTCCAACAACACCACGATGAAGGGCGAGCCGTCGTTCATCCCGGAGGAGTACCAGACCAAGGAGTTCCCCGGTAACCGCTACGGCCGGACGCTGCACTTCGGCATCCGCGAGCACGGCATGGGGGCGATCCTCAACGGCATCGCGCTGCACAACGGCACCCGCCCCTACGGCGGCACCTTCCTGGTGTTCTCCGACTACATGCGGCCCGCCGTACGGCTGGCGGCGCTGATGAAGCTGCCGGTCACGTACGTGTGGACGCACGACTCGATCGGCCTGGGCGAGGACGGCCCGACCCACCAGCCGATCGAGCACCTGTGGGCGCTGCGCGCGATCCCGGGCCTGGACGTGGTCCGCCCGGCCGACGCCAACGAGACGGCCGCGGCCTGGCAGATCGTGCTGGAACACGACGACCGCCCGGCGGCTCTCGCCCTGAGCCGGCAGAACCTTCCGGTCTACGAGGGCACGCGGGACGCCTCCAAGGTGGCGCGCGGCGGCTACGTCCTGGAAGACGCCTCCAACGGCCGGCCGAAGGTCATTCTGATCGCCACCGGCAGCGAGGTCGAGCTGGCCGTGGAGGGCCGCAAGATCCTGGAGGCCCAGGGCATCCCGGCCCGGGTCGTGTCGATGCCCTGCGTCGAGTGGTTCCACGCGCAGGACGACGCCTATCGGCAGACGGTGCTGCCCCCGTCGGTGCAGGCCCGGGTGGCCGTCGAGGCGGGAATCGCGCTCGGCTGGCGGGAGTTCGTAGGTGACAAGGGCGAGGTGCTGAGCTTGGAGCACTTCGGTGCCTCCGCCCCGTACCGGACCGTTTTCGAGCAGTTCGGCCTGACCCCCGACCGCGTGGTCGCGGCGGCCAAGGCGAGCCTGGCCAAGACGGGTGCAGACAAGGGCGAGACGACCGGAAACTGAGGAACTGATCATGAGTGAGAACCTGAAGCGCCTCACCGCGGCCGGCGTGTCGATCTGGCTGGACGACATCAGCCGCGAGCGCCTGCGCAGCGGCAACCTGGCGGCCCTCATCCGCGAGAAGTACGTCTCGGGCGTCACGTCCAACCCGACGATCTTCGCCTCCGCCCTGAGCAAGGGCGACTCCTACGCCACGCAGCTGCACGACCTGCGGGTCCGCGCCGTGTCGGTGGACGAGGCGGTCCGGTCGATCACGACGTTCGACATCCGCTGGGCCGCCGACGTGCTCAAGCCGGTCTTCGACGCCACCCACGGCGTGGACGGCCGCGTCTCCATCGAGGTGGACCCGCGGCTGGCCCGCGCCACGGAGGCCACCATCGCCGAGGCCCGCGCGCTGTGGTGGCTGGTGGACCGGCCCAACCTGTTCATCAAGATCCCGGCGACCGTCGAGGGGCTGCCCGCGATCACCCAGGCGATCTCCGAGGGGATCAGCGTCAACGTCACGCTGATCTTCTCGCTGGAGCGCTACCGCGCGGTCATCGACGCGTGGCTCGCGGGCCTGGAGAAGGCCAGGGCCGACGGCCGTGACCTGTCCGCGATCGAGTCGGTGGCGTCGTTCTTCGTCAGCCGGGTCGACAGCGAGATCGACGCCCGGCTGGAGAAGATCGGCACGCCGGAGGCGCTCGCGCTCAAGGGCCAGGCCGCGGTGGCCAACGCCCGTCTCGCGTTCGCCGCGTTCGAGGAGGTCATGAGCTCTCCCCGCTGGCAGGCGCTGCGCGCCGCCGGAGCCCGCCCGCAGCGTCCGCTGTGGGCCTCGACCGGCGTCAAGAACCCGGACTACCCCGACACGCTGTACGTCGACCAGCTGGTCACGGCCGGGACCGTCAACACGATGCCGGAGAAGACGCTCGACGCGGTGGCCGACCATGGGAAGATCTCCGGCGACACCGTCCGGCCCTTCTACGAGCACGCCTGGAACGTCATGGCCGCGCTCAAGGAGGCCGGCATCGACTACGACGACGTCGTCCGGGTGCTGGAGGAGGAGGGCGTGCAGAAGTTCGAGACCTCCTGGAACGAGCTCCTCGAGACTGTCTCCGCGGAGCTTGGGAAGGCCTGATACATGACGATCGAGGTATCCCTCGGCGACGAGGCGGAAGCCGCGCACGCGGTCAGGCGTCAGCTGGTCGCCGAGGGAGTGCCTGCGGCGCTGGCCGCCAAGGATCCGACGCTCTGGGGGCCGGACGCGCGGGCCGAGGCGGCGGTCCGGCTCGGCTGGCTCGACCTGCCCCTCACGAGCAGGGAGCTGCTTCCCGAGATCGGCAATCTCGTCGAGATGGCGCGGGCGGAGGGCCTGGACCACGTCGTGCTCGCCGGGATGGGCGGATCGTCCCTGGCCCCCGAGGTGATCTGCGCCACCGAGGACGTGCCGCTGACCGTCCTCGACACCACCGATCCTGGTCAGGTACGGCGAGCGCTCGGCGACCGGCTCGACCGGACGCTCGTGGTGGTCGCCAGCAAGAGCGGCGGCACGATCGAGACCGACAGCCATCGGCGGATCTACGAGAAGGCCTTCAAGGACGCGGGGATCGATCCGGCCGAGCGCATCGTGGTCGTCACCGATCCCGGCTCTCCGCTTGAGCAGTCGGCCATCGAGTCCGGCTACCAGGTCATCCTGGCCGACTCGAACGTCGGCGGCCGCTACAGCGCCCTCAGCGCCTTCGGCCTGGTGCCGAGCGCGCTGGCCGGGGTCGACGTGGTGAAACTGCTCGACGACGCCGCCGCCGTACGGCCGCTCCTGGGGCGGGACGAGGGCAACCCGGGCCTGGACCTGGGCGCGCTGCTCGGCGCCGAGGCGCTGGCCGGCCGCGACAAGCTGATCCTGCGCGACCGCCTGTCCGACATCAACGGGCTGCCGGACTGGATCGAACAGCTGGTCGCCGAGTCGACCGGCAAGTCGGGCAGGGGCATCCTGCCCGTGGTGGGCGCCGAAGCGGCCGAGGCCG
>JBIOWF010000066.1:0-29794 GCA_044868295.1 Microtetraspora sp.
CAACTGCTGGGCCGCCTCCAGCGTGGTCTCGTTCGTGACCTCGACGCGGCCGGCGCCGGACGCGACAGCCCCGGCGCCGATCTCGTCGGGCGTCACGTCGAGGGCGTCGTCGGGCAGATACAGCCGCGTGCCCGCCACGGCTCGCGTCACATCGTCGTCGAGACGTATTCGCTCACCGGTTGACGTCATATAGTCACCACTTTCGACAGTGGCGGCCGTGTCTCGCGTGATCGCGCGAAGTCGTGTACTCATGATCCGCAATTGTGTCGACCGGACGCGTCTGACCGCGACGGATTTATCTCGCCGTTCACTGAATCTCATTGGTTCTCAGTGATTCGCCCGTTGCTGGGCGAAGGTCCCCGTCTTGCCCGGAGGGCGCCCGGTGCGGGGTGGACGTTTCACAGCCACCCGCCGTTCCATCCGGTCTTGTAGGTGAGCCGGCGGCGGATCTCGCCGAACCCGGCATCGGAAATCCTCGATTACGCGGGGTGGCCGCCCCGTTGGGTGCCGGGGATCAACTCGACGGCGCCTTGGACGTTGAGGCGTATTCGATGAGGACGGGCTCCTCGGTGATCGTGACGGTGTCTCCAGGCTGGATGGGAACCGCGCTTCCGTCGAGATGGCGTACGGCGCGGGCGCCGGGCCCCGCCGTGATCGTGGCGGTGCCGCTGATCGTCCAAGAGATCGCCGCTCCATGGCTTCGGGGGCGCTCGGTGACGGTGAACTCGCACTGCCACACGTTCTCCGGCACGCCGATGGCCATCCCGTGCCCGCAGGAACGGCTGGCCGCGCGGCTCAGCCACCGCTGCAGCTCTTCGACGGCCAGCGCCGCCTTCGTCGGGGCGCCGCCCTCGGCCTGCAGGACGATCGGAAGCTTGGTGCCGCCCCAGTTGTAGAAGTACATGCGCTCAAGGTTGAGGTAGCGCGCGTACAGGCCGACGAGGAAGAACCTCGTCGCGTAGTCACGTGCTTTCGACTCGCTCAGCGGGGCCTGAAGCGTGATCGTGTAGGTGGTGCCGGTGCTCCACAGCCGGGGCTGTACGCCGGCCGCGTGTAGCAGCCGATCGACGCTGGTCGCGAGGTTCAGCATGGTCTCCGGAGGATCGGAGGCGGACCGCTGATAAAGCTTGATGCCGGCGACGTCGCAGTAGCGGTACCCGCCCGACTCGGCGAACCGCCGCAGGACGCGCTGCCCCTCAGGCGTCCACAGTTGCCCCATCCCAGGGCAGACCACGGTCGCCCTCGGGTCACCCTCCCGGATGATCCGGCTCGCTCGCCGCGTCATCTCCACGAGCGTGCTGACGCTGCCGCTGAAGAACCGGGGATCGTTGCCGAGCACCCACAGTTCGTACGCCTCGATGCGTCCGTGGTAGCGCGCGACCAGGGCGCGTACGAACGTGTCCCAGTCGGCGAGATCGTCCGGCGGCGCGGAGCGGGAACCGTCCGGGTACGGCGCGGTGGGGCCCGTGGGGCTGGCCCACTCGGGCGTGCCGCCCAGCACGAACAGCACCGGCAGCCCCGCGCGGTTCGCCCCGGCCACCTGGCGGTCGAGAACCGACCAGTCGAACTCGCCGCGCTGCGGCTGGATCTGGGCCCAGCGTGTGTCACTGTCCCACAGCCGTACGGCGCCGACCCGGAAGCCGGGCATGGTCCCCGTCGCGCTGTTGAGCGTGACGCCGAAGAGGGTGCGTCGCACCGGGGCAGGAGGCCGGGCCCAGGTCGGCCCCGACACCCACTGCACCGCCTCATTCGAGGTTCGCGGCGTGGCCGGTGTGCTCTCGGTGATGAGCGCGGCGCACACTACGGCCAAGGCGGAGATCGCCAACAGGAGTTTGTGTCGTGCCCGCAGCCGCGTGTGCCGCCGCGCTGATCGACCGTGTGCCGCTGGCACCGGTAAGGGTGGGTCCGGGGTCGCCGGCTCAGAGGCCTCCCGGGACTCTGGATGATCGCCTCTCGCCGTTCCCGCGTCACCGGCACCGACCGCCTCGACGGACGGCTCCGGTGTCATCGGCATGCCATCCGGCGACGGCGCCTCGGTCGGCGTGGGACTCGGTGACCGGGCCGGTCCCTCCGTCCCCGTCCCCGTCGGCGTGGGTGGCGGTTTCGGGTAGGCGTTGGCCTGCGCCCAATGGCGGTACAGCTCGGCGAGATCGGCTCTGTCCGCCCCGCACGCCTTCGCGATGCGTTCGATCGCCCCGAAGCTGTCCGGGACGATCTCGCCACGGCAGTAGCGGTGCACGGTGGACCGGCTCATCCCGGTGCGGTGCGCCAATGCCTCGTAACTGCGGCCGCTGCGGAGCTTCAGCTCGGACAGCAACTCAGCCATTCGCTCCGCCGACACCTTTGGTCCCCAATCTCCGCATTGGTCCGGGACGGTCGGAGTATCCCAGCGTGCCATGAGCCCCGCACGTCAAAGGCATGCTCATGTCCCACCGTCCCAGCAGTCTCCCAGCGTGTTGCCGGGCGAGCTCATGAGTTGCCAATCTTGGCTCCGCGTTGCCCCGCGGCCCGGATCATCCGCGCGGGGGTCACCGAGGAGAGGATCAAGCGGATATGCGGGGATCACGTATCGGCGCGCTCGCGGTAACAGCGGCCATCGGCCTGGCGACTTCGGTCGTGACGACATCGGCACCGGCACATGCGACCACCGCCGAATGCGACGCGACAGGCGTGGTGGGCCGGTTCAGAGCAGTCGAAAGCGGGGTGTCGTTCGACTCGGAGGGCCGGCGAGTGGAGCTGCAGAACGAGAGCATCTTCGACACCTACAGCCGCGCCGAGATCAAGTCCGGCTACCAAAGCGGCGACCTGGTGTGGATCGACCGCAGCATCAACAGGATGAGCAGCCTGTCTCCCAAGTACTTCTGGGGCGACGACCGCGTGCGCAATCAGGGAGGCGGCTGGCGGCAGTGCGGCCCGTTCAACGGGTTCAGGACCCAGTCGGCGTACAGCTGGCACCGCGCGACCCGCGCCTGCTTCCGGCCGGTCGGCGGCTCAAGCCAGTGCGGCAAGTGGTACATCGATCAATAGGGGCCTCAACCGCGTCACCGGCACATCACCGACCGGGTCACTGACGCCGACGGCTCGCGCGAGCGATCGTCGTACGGCACGGGGGTGACGACGGGGTGATGTGGCAGGCGAGGAGACCCCTGCATTAGGGGGCCAAGGGCCTCCTCGCCTGGTCGTCACCTTGGGCGATCTCGGGGTGGGCGCGCATGCCGCACTCAAGGGGCTGGGTGCGCATGCCCTACTCAAGGGCACGTAGTGTGCGGGGCATGACGGCACAGGGGCACATGGCCGGTGACAACGGAACGCGGCGGGCGCTCGCGCGCGCCCGGGACGGCAAGACGCTCGACGTCGCCGAGGCCGCGATCCTGCTCCAAGCCCGGGGCGACGATCTGGAGATCCTCCTCGACCACGCCGGTCGGGTCCGGGACGCGGGGCTGGCCGCCGCCGGGCGGCCCGGGATCGTCACTTACAGCCGCAAGGTCTTCATCCCGCTGACGCGGCTGTGCCGGGACCGCTGCGGCTACTGCACGTTCGCCACCGCGCCGCACAAGCTCGAAAGCGCCTTCCTGTCGCCGGACGAGGTGCTGGAGATCGCCCGCCAGGGCGCCGCCATGGGCTGCAAGGAGGCCCTGTTCACCCTCGGCGACCGGCCGGAGGACCGCTGGCGCCAGGCCAGGGAGTGGCTGGACGCGCACGGCTACGACGACACGCTCTCCTACGTCCGCGCGATGGCCATCCGGGTCCTGGAGGAGACCGGACTGCTGCCGCATCTCAATCCCGGCGTGATGACCTGGCGTGATCTCCAGCGGCTCAAGCCGGTGTCGCCGTCGATGGGCATGATGCTGGAGACCACCTCTGAGCGGCTGTTCACCGAAAAGGGGCAGGCGCACTTCGGCTCGCCGGACAAGGATCCCGCCGTACGGCTCCGAGTGCTGGAGGACGCCGGTCGCTCCAACGTGCCGTTCACCACCGGGATCCTGATCGGCATCGGGGAGACCATCGAGGACCGAGCCGAGTCGATCTTCGCGATTCGCAAGGTGGCCCGTGAGTACGGCGGCGTCCAGGAGGTCATCATCCAGAACTTCCGCGCCAAACCGGACACGGCGATGCGCGGCGCGCCGGACGCCGATTTGCTGGAGCTAGCCGCGACGATCGCCGTCACGCGGCTCGTGCTCGGCCCCAAGGTCCACGTGCAGGCTCCGCCGAACCTCATCGACGACTTCTCCGAGGGGCCTGAGAGGTCTGCGGGGTCCGAGGAAGCCTCCTCCCGGTCGAACGCGGTCTCGCTGATGCTTCGCGCGGGGATCGACGACTGGGGCGGCATCTCGCCGCTCACGCCCGATCACGTCAACCCCGAGCGTCCGTGGCCCCAGGTCGACGAACTCGCGGCCCGTACGGCCGCCGCCGGGTTCGAACTCAAAGAACGTTTGACGATATATCCGGAATATGTGCTGGCCGGGGAGCCCTGGCTGGACCCCCGGCTGCGGGAACACGTGGCCGCGCTGGCCGACCCCGACACGGGTTTGGCTCGCGAGGACGTCACGCCGGTCGGCCGACGGTGGCAGGAGCCCGACGGCGGCTTCCAGACCCAGGGGCGCGCCGACCTGCACACCGCCGTCGACTCCGAGGGCCGCACGAACGACCGCCGAGACGACTTCGACAACGTCTACGGCGACTGGGACGCCCTCCGCGAGCGCCTCAGTGACGGCCGCCTCAAGGCTGCCCCGAGTGAGCCGAGCGGAGCAAGGCAGAACATCGGTGCGGAGCGCGAGGACGCTCCGGGCGAGATGAGCGGAGGGAGACGGAAGACCGGTGCGGAAGGGGAGGACGCCCCGGGTGAAACGAGCGGAGCAAGGCAGAAGGCCGGTGCGGAGCGCGAGGACGCCCCGGTGGAGCGGCATGCGCGGCACGGCCTGAGCGAGCACGCGGCGACTGAAGAGCGCCGCCTCCAGGGCGCCGTGAGCGGGCCGAGCGGAGCGAGGCATGCCCGACCCGTCCTGGACGCGTTACGGGCCGCGGAGAGTGACCCGGCGCGGCTCACCGACGAGCATGCGCTGACGCTGCTGGACCTCGCGGGAGACCAGGCGGGGGCGGGCGCGGACGACGCCGCCCTCGACGAGCTGTGCCGGATCGCCGACGGGCTGCGCCGGGAGGCCGCCGGGGACGACGTCACCTACGTCGTCAACCGGAACATCAACTTCACCAATGTCTGCTACACCGGCTGCCGGTTCTGCGCGTTCGCGCAGCGCCGCACCGACGCCGACGCCTACACGCTGTCGCTGTCCGAGGTGGCGGACCGGGCTCAGGAGGCGTGGGAGGCGGGCGCCACCGAAGTGTGCATGCAGGGCGGCATTCATCCCGACCTGCCCGGGACGGCCTACTTCGACATCGCCCGCGCGGTGAAGGAACGCTGCCCCGACATGCACGTCCACGCCTTCTCCCCGATGGAGGTCATCAACGGCGCGAGCCGCACCGACATGTCGATCGGCGATTGGCTGCAGGCGGCGCGGGAGGCCGGAGTCGACTCGCTGCCGGGCACGGCCGCTGAGATCCTCGACGACGACGTCCGCTGGGTGCTCACCAAGGGCAAGCTCCCGACCAGGGAGTGGATCGAAGTGATCACCACTGCCCACAAGGTCGGCATCCCGACGACCTCAACGATGATGTACGGACATGTCGATACGCACCAGCACTGGGTGCAGCATATCCAGCTCATCCGGAGGATCCAGGAGGAGACGGGCGGCTTCAGCGAGTTCGTCCTGCTGCCGTTCGTGCACCACAGCGCCCCGATCTACCTCGCCGGCATCTCCCGGCCCGGCCCCACCGCCCGCGAGAACCGGGCCGTGCACGCCCTCGCCCGCATCATGCTCCACGGCGCGATCAAGAACGTCCAGTGCTCGTGGGTCAAGCTCCAGGACGACCTCTGCCGTGCCGTACTCGACGGTGGCGTCAACGACCTCGGTGGCACGCTCATGGAGGAGACGATCAGCCGGATGGCCGGATCCGAGAACGGGTCCTACAAGACCATCAGCGAGATCGGCCAGATGGTCGCCCCGACCGGGCGGCCGTTGCGTCAGCGCACCACCTCGTACGGCACGCCGAGCGCCGAGCGACTCTCCGCCGCCCAGCGAAGCGACGGAGTCTGCCAGAGCGTCCGGCGGACCCTGCCCATTGCCTCGCTCCACGAGACAGGCTCGGGACGCTCCTGAGCCTGCACCCTTCGCGCCTCGCCGGGCAGGATTGTCCTGATCTGGCAGGAGAAAGGGGCCGCCCCTTTCGACTACAGAAGCCTTTTCGATCACCGTTTTTGTCCTCATTTGTCGATGGACGAAACGGCCTTGTGTAGTCGTGGAGGGCGGGTCCCATCCGTACGCCCGCCGGCCATGGCCTGCCGGCCAGGCCCCCGTGGAGCCGGGCACCCCTGGCCGTGGAGCCGGGCACCCCTGGCCGTGGAGCCGGGCAGCCCTGCGAGCCGTGCGCCTTTGATGAGGACGTGTGCACCCGTTAGCGGCTTCAGGCGAACGGCTGGCCGCCGGGGCTGGGATTCCGGCGTCAGCGGGTGATGAGGAAGTCGGCGGGGTCCCTTGGAGGGCGGTCCGTTGGCGGGGCCGCCGGATGGCCGATGGCGACGGCGCCCATCGGGTCCCAGCCGTCGGGCAGGTCGAGCACCTTGCGCACGACGTCACGGCAGAACATCGTGGACGACACCCACGCCGAGCCGAGGCCTTCGACCGCGAGCTGGACCAGGAAGTTCTGCACGCCCGCACCGGCCGCGACGACGAACATCTCGCGTTCCGACGCGTTCCTGCGGTCGTCCCGGTAGGTGTGCGAACCCTCCATGACCAGGCATGGGACGGCGAGGTAGGGCGCGCGGCGCAGCACGTCTCCGCGCCTGACCCGACGGGTGATCGACTCCTCGGAGAAGCCGTCGCCGCGCAGGTCCTCGATCCAGGCGCCGCGCATCGCGTCGAGGAGTATTGTCCGGGCGGCGGGGGTTTCCAGGAGGACGAAGCGCCACGGTGTCGTGTGATGCGGAGCGGGAGCCGCGATGGCCGCCGCCACCGCTCTGCGGACGGCCGCCGGATCCACCGGTCGCTCCGTGAAGTCGCGAATCGTCCGGCGGGCGAAGACGACGTCGGCCGAGCCGTACCGGAACAGGTCCTCGTCGGCGGGCCGGATCAGGACCCGCACGCCGGGGCCGTCCTCGGCGGTGACCAGATGGTCGAGGCCGCGCACGACCGCCACGGGAACGCCGGACAATTTGCCCTTGACCAGCTCGCCCGCCGCCGCGATCTCGTCGGCCAGCGCCGTCACGGTCGCCCGCAGGTCGTTGCCGTAGGCGTCGGTCCTGCCCCGGAAGTCGTCCACGGGCAGGACCCCGGCCGAGCCGATCGCCACGTCGGTGAGGCCGTGCCTCCAGGGCCGCCCGAAGGTGTCCGAGACGATCACCCCCACGTCGACGCCCAACCGGGAGCGCACACCCGCGCGGATCTTCCGGGCTGAGGCGTCGGAGTCCTCCGGGAGCAGCAGGATCGTGCCCGGGTCGGTGTTCGACGCGTCCACCCCCGCCGCCGCCATCACGAACCCGTGCCTGGTCTGCGCGATCAACGTGTCACCGCGTCGCGCGACCACGCGCTCGGTCTCCTCGGCTATCGCGTCAGTACGGCTGTCGCCCCGCCGGATCCGGCCTTCGGCCTTGCTCACGATCTTCGAGGTGACCACGAGGATGTCGCCGTCCATCAGGTCTGGAACGGCTCGCGCCACCAGGTCGGCGATGTCGTCGCCTGGCCGGACCTCCGGGAGGCCGTTCAGGCCGGAGATGCTGATGTCAGTCAAGGTTCGTCCCTTTGTGAGACCCTTTGTGAGACCGGGGCCTGGGCCCTTCGCGTGACCTCTCGCATGACTATGGCCGGGGCTCGGCCAGGGAGAGAGCGAGCGAGAGGGCCGCGTGGGCGATCTCGGTTGTCGCGGCGAGATCGGTCATGAGGAGCGGGCGGGCCTCCACGGTGACGCCCTCCAGCGACACGTCCTTGTCCTCCTCCGCGACGAGCCAGCCGTTCACCAGGCGAGAGCCGTAGAGTTCGAGAACCGCTTGGGCGGTCGTCTCCACGCCGACCGCGGTCAGGCAGGCGTCGGCCATCCCGCGCACCGGGGCGCCTCCGATGATGGGGGAGACGCCGACCACGGCCTTCTCCTCCAGCGCGGACCGGATGCCCGGAATCTGGAGGATCGTCCCGATGCTCACGACCGGATTGGAAGGCGGAAATATCACGACGTCGGCATCCCTGATCGCCTCGAGTACTCCCGGGGCGGGGCTCGCCGCGTCCGCGCCCACGAGGGCGATCTGCTCGGCCGGGACCGACGCGCGCAGCCGTACCCACCATTCCTGGAAGTGGATCGCCCTCCGGCCGTCCGCGTCAGCGATGACGACATGGGTCTCGGTGCGGTCGTCGGACATCGGCAACAGTCGGACGCCGGGCTGCCAGCGAGCACACAGCGCCTCGGTGACCTGCGACAACGGGTAGCCCGCAGCGAGCATCCGCGTGCGCACGATGTGCGTCGCGAAATCCTTGTCGCCCAGCCCGAACCACTGGGGCTCCATGCCGTAGGCGGCGAGCTCGGCCTTGACGGTGTCTCCATCCCCGGCCCGGCCCCAGCCCTGCTCTTCGTTGATCCCGCCACCGAGCGTGTACATCACGGTGTCGAGATCGGGGCAGACGCGCAGGCCGAACAGAGTGATGTCGTCGCCGGTGTTGCCGATCACGGTGATCTCGGCTGGTTCTCCGAAGCCGGAGGCGGCCGACTTCAGGCCGCGCAGAAAACGGGCGCCGCCGATTCCGCCGGCGAGGGACACGATGCGCATGACATCAGTCTTCCACCGCGTTAGCCCTGAGTTGCGAACGGCTACCACTGAGTAAGTGCGAATCGTGATGAAGAACGTACATGAGCGGCATATGAGGTTCTTGGGTCTGCCGACACCAAAGTCGGCCATGTGCCAAACTTCCCCGGAGTGCCGCTTGGACGCCGTGGGGGTAGTTGTGATCAGAGTGGACATCGGCCGGTTACGGGAGCCGGCCGCGTGGATCATGCTTGCGATGGTGTCCACCGGCGTTCTCATCGGCATCGCACGTCTGCTGATCAGCGAGGCCTCCCCGATCGGGGGTTCGGGGACCTCGTTCGGCATCCGCGCGGCCAGTGGCCTGTACAGCCTCGCGTCTCCGGTTTCCACCGCACTCGCGGTCGCCGCCGTATTCCTTGTCACCAAGGTCGGCGAACCCACGCCCCGCGCCCGCCAGATCGTTCTGGGCATGGCGGGCGCCCTCGGCCTTGCCGTGCTTTTCAGTTTGATCAGCGCGCTGGGGTTGCTGTTCGGCGGCGCGTTGAGTTTCCGTGACAGGTTCGAATATCTCCTGACCGGATTGCCCATGGTCGCTCTGACCGCCCTGGGGGCGGTGTTCACGCTGAATTCCGTCGCGGCCTGGGAGCCGCGCCGTGAGCGGGGACGTGCCGACGGGGGCTTCTTCGGCGGGTTCCAGAACGACGCCCACGCCGGTTACGGCCAGCAGTCGCCTCCGGCCAGCGGACCGGCTCCGGCCCACGTCGGTCCCGTTCAGGCGTCCGCGGCGCCCCATGCGCCCGTCATCGGCGGCCCGTACGCCCACCCGCCCGGCCTCCTGCCGCACGGTTCGCAGCCGCCGGTCGGCCAGCCCTTGCCTGCGCAACCATCGGCTTCCCAGCCGCCTGTTCTCTTGCCGCGGGCTCCACAGCCGGCCGGTTCGCAGCCGCCCGTTGTACAGCCGTTGAATGCGCAGCCACTTGGCCCTCAAGCGTCATATCCCGAGCAGCCCTTTCGGGAGCCGTCGTACCAGGAGCCGCAGCAGGCGAACCAGTACGCGTCTCCGTATGCCGCGCAGAGCCACGGACCCGAGCCCGTGGGCGCCTCCGCTCCGTACGCCGTCCAGCAGCCTGAGGTGCCGCGTTTGCCGCAGAGCGCCGATCAGCCCTTCGTCCAGCCGATCGGGGGATACGCGGAACCCTTCGGGGGGCCGGTGTTCGACCAGCACGGTTATGCCGGTCAGCAGTTCGAGGCAGTCGGGCACGGCCACCAGCCCGACGCGGTCGGACACGGCCAACCGTCCTTCGTGGGCCAGCCCGAGAGCCCCGCGTTCGAGGGGAGTAATACCCCCGAGGAGGCTCCCGCGTTCGCCCAGCACTCATTCGCCGACCCGGCTGCGGCCCAACTCTCGTATGCGGGCCCTGCGGTCGGTGGACAGGCGTTCGCAGACCCGGCCGCGCCGCACCACGCGTTTGATCCGGCTGCGCCGCAGCACACATATGCGGAGCCTGCTGCGGCGCATGTCTCGTATGTGGAGCCTCCTGTGCCGCAGCTCTCGTATGCGGGTCCTGTGGCCGGTGGGCAGGCGTTCGTCGAGCAGGGGGTCGGTCAGCCGGCTGTCGTCCAGCACTCCTACATGGATCCGGCACTCGCGCAGGAGTCCCCGGCGCAGTTCTCGTATCCGGAGCCGTCGGCCGCTGAGGCGCCTGTCACGCAGGCCCCGTACGCGGAGCCCACTGTGGTCGGGCAGCCGTACGCCGAGCCCGCGTACGCCGAGCCCGCGTACGCCAAGCCCGGCTTCGGACACTCCCGGGCTGATCATGGTCAGTACTCTCCGGCCGAGCAGGCCCAGCCGTACGGGCAACCGCAGGGCCAGCCGTACGGGCAACCGCAAGGCGGGTCCCCGTTCTCTGGTTACTCGGGGCCGCAGTTCACACCCCATGTGGCGGAGCAGCCGCCTTCATTCGAGGCCGGATTCGAGCCGGTCAGCGTGGTGGACGGCCAGGTCAGGGCGTTCGACGGCGTGATCGATCCGCGGGAGCAGCAGCTCGCCCAGGCCTACCAACAGGCGCAGGGCTACCAGCAGCACGCACAGCCGGTTGTGCAGGCCACCGGGCCGCTCCCCAAGATTCCGGACTACTACAGCAGCCCACTGGGCCACCCACAGGGGCCGGAGCCCACGACGTACGCCGACCAGACGCTCCGCTTCGACCCGCACCAGGGAGACCCGCACCAGGGAGATCCCTACGAGGGAGACGCGCTGAGCGGGCCGTACAGGCGCGAGGAGCCGATCAACCCGACGGCGATCTACGCCCCGGAGCGGTCGCCGGTAAAGCATGAGGAAGGTGTCGGGACAGAACAGGTAGGACACGCGACCGACTCCACCCTTCATTGGTACGGTTCGGACCGCTGACAGGGCTGAACATCTGAGTCGCATACCGGGGCAAGCTTGCGCTTTCTCCGGGTATCGGCATGCCGCTTGACGCCACGCGCAGCACACGCGTGTAATTACACAGGTGTTGTTACGCCTTCCGAAGGGTGGGTATGAGGAAGGCGTCCATGGGGGGCTCCATTGTGGGCGGGCGAGCGACAGGGAGGTGTGCAATGACCGAACCGGTCATGGCACAGGCGCTCGACGGTGAAGATCTTGGGTGGCAAGAGCGCGCGCTGTGCGCTCAGACCGACCCGGAGGCGTTCTTTCCAGAAAAGGGCGGCTCCACCAGAGAGGCCAAGAAGGTGTGCCGTTCGTGCGAGGTGCGAGCGGAGTGCCTGGAATATGCGCTCGAGCACGATGAGCGGTTCGGTATCTGGGGTGGACTGTCCGAGAGGGAACGGCGCAGGATCAAGCGTCAGGCGGTGTGAAATAGCGGGGTCACGCGGGCGCGCGTGGCCTGCCGCTAACGGTTTGGGCTCTCCCGTGATCGGGAGAGCCGGGGTTGCCGTATGGTTGTCGCGCGCAAGCCGGCTTTTCCGCAGTCTCATGCCGACTTCTGAGATTGCTGCGTTTTCAGCAGTCTCACGCCGAGCTCCGAGACGGCTGAACAACCCCAAGGACTCATCCACGTGCACTCGGTCACCGCGATCGTCGTCGCTCACGACGGTGCCCGCTGGCTGAAGGAGACGCTCGACGCGGTGCTCCGCCAGACGCGGCGGCTCGACCGCGTCGTCGGCGTCGACAACGGCAGCCGGGACGGCAGCGGGCGGCTCCTGACGGAGGCCTTCGGCCAGAACAACGTGCTGAGCCTGCCCCGGTCCACCGGCTTCGGCGAAGCCGTCCACGAAGTCATGGGCCGCCTCCCGCACGCGCCCGGTTGTGAGTGGATCTGGCTGCTCCACGACGACTGCACGCCGGACGCCGGCGCGTTGCAGGCGTTGTTGGAAGCCGCCGACGAGGATCCGAAGGCCGCGATCCTCGGCCCCAAGCTGCGTGACTGGCTCGACCGGCGGATCCTCCGGGAGGCCGGAGTCACCGTCGGCAGGTCCGGGCGGCGTGACACCGGGCTCGAACCGCGCGAGTACGACCAGGGCCAGCACGACGGCGTCCACAACGTCCTGTATGTCTCCACGGCCGGCATGCTCATCCGCCGCGACGTGTGGGAGGAACTGTCGGGCCTCGACCCGAAACTCCCGCTCTTCCGCGATGACCTCGACCTGTGCTGGAGAGCCCGCGCGGCCGGGCACCGCGTCCTCAACGTGACCGCCGCCGTCGCCTGGCACGCCGAGGCGGCGGCCCGCCGCCGCAGGCGCATGACCGCGAGCGACGACCACCCCCGGCGGCTCGACCGGCGCAACGCCCTGTTCGTCATCATGGCGAACCTCCCGTTCGGGGCGCTGGTACGGTCCCTGATTCGCAACGTCTTCGGCTCGCTCGCCAGGACGTTCCTGTTCCTGCTGGCCAAGCAGCCGGCCAACGCGCTGGACGAGATCAGCGCGCTCGGCTCGGTGCTGAGGCATCCGGGCCGTCTCCGGAAGGCGAGAAAGGCGCGCAAGCAGGGCCGCAAACAGGGCTACCCGGCGGTCAAGCGCATGTTCACCCCGCCGGGAGTGACCTTCAGACGGCTGGCCGACATGGTCCAGGGCCACGTGGCGGGCGCGGGTCCGATGGATTCGGCCGGTCGGCACCACGCCGCGGCCAACGAGCCCGCGCAGGAGGACGGGGAAGAGCTGCTCACCGACTCCGGTGTGTTCCAGCGGATCTTCACCAGCCCGGGAGTGCTTCTCTGTCTCGCGCTCACCGCGATCACACTCGTGGCCGAGCGGTCGCTGCTCGTCGGCGGGTTGCTGGGCGGCGGCGCTCTCGTGCCGGTCTCCGGCAGCGCCACCGACCTGTGGCGGCTCTACGTCGAGAGCCATCACTCGGCCGGTCTCGGCTCGGACACGTGGGCCCCGCCGTACGTCGCGGTGCTGGCGGCGCTGTCCACGCTGTTCCTGGGGAAGACCTGGCTGGCCGTCTCCGTGCTGCTGCTCGGCTGCGTGCCGCTCGCCGGGTTCTCCGCCTACGCGGCGACCAAGAAGATGGTCGCCTACACGCCGGCACGGGTCTGGCTGGCGGCCACCTACGCGCTGCTGCCGGTGGCGACCGGCGTGGTCGCGAGTGGCCGCCTGGGGACGGCGGTGGCCTTCGTGCTCCTCCCGGTCTACGCGGCGCTCGCGACCCGGGTCGTGTCGGGGTCACGCCGCGCGGCCTGGGGGTTCGGCCTCCTGCTGGCCGTCGGCACGGCGTTCGCCCCCTTGGTCTACGTGCTCGTCGCGGTTCTCGGCGGGCTCGCCGCCGTCTCCTTCGGAGGTGTACGGCGCGGCGTCGGGCTGTCCCTCGCGATCGGCCTCGGCACCCCGATCCTGCTGCTGCTCCCATGGGTCGTCGAGATCGTGCGGGAACCGGGCCGCATCCTGCTCGACTCCGGCCTGACGGGTCCCGCGCTCGTCGACCCGAGGCTGGGCGCCGACTCCCTGCTCATGCTCAACCCGGGCGGCCCCGGCACGCCGCCGATCTGGGCCACCGCCGGGCTCGTCGCGGTCGCGCTCGGGGCGCTGCTGCTGCGCCGCCACCAGATGATCGTGGCGACCGGCTGGGGCATCACGCTGTTCGGCGTGCTCGTCGCCATCGTGGTGAGCCGGTTGACCGTGGACGGTGTCCCGGCCTGGCCCGCGGTGCCGCTGGCGTTCGCCGCGACCGGCCTGCTCGTCGCCTCCGCGCTCACCGCTCACCGGATCACCGAGTTCCGCGCCGCGGGCTGGTTTCGCCGCACCGGGGCGCTGTTGATCGTCGTCGTCGCCTTCGCGACCCCGCTGGCCTCGGCCGGCCTGTGGATCCACACGGGCGCGGGCGGTCCTCTGCAGCGCGGCGTCCGCGATCCGCTGCCCCCGATCGCGGCGGCCAATTCCGCCAACGGGGAGGGCACGCTGCTGCTGCGCCCCGAAGGCGGCCGGCTCTCCTACACCCTGCTCCGAGGTCGCACGCCGTTGATCGGCGAGTCCGATCTCAAGGCTCCGGACGATGTGAGCCGACGGTTCGGGATCGCCGTCGCCGGGCTGGCCTCCGGCCGGGGCGGTAAGGACGCCGGGACGCTGGCGTCCAGCGGCGTGCAGTTCGTCGCCGTGCCGGGCCCCGTCGATGTGAAGCTGCAACGGGCGCTGGATTCGGAGCCGGCACTCGTCCGGGTGAGCCTGTCGAAGACCGCCGGGCTGTGGCGGATGGCGGAGCCCGCCGCCCCGCCCCGGCAACCGCAGGGCGACGGCGTCCTGCACAGGGGCTGGCTGTGGACGCAGGCCGTGCTGGTCGCCCTCGTGCTGATCCTGGCCTCCCCCGGGGCCCGTACGGCGGACGCCGCCGGGGAGTCCTCCGACGTCCCGGCCGAGGCGGCGCCCTCCCGGGGAGAGCGGGTGCCGGCGTGAAGGGCTTGATCGAGAACCGCTTCGGGCTCTTCGCCCTGATGCTGATCGCCGTCGGCGCACTGTACGGCGTGGCCGTCGTCACCCGCCCGGGACCGGTGGCGCCCAAGCCACCGCAGGCCGTACGGGCGGCTGTGGAGTCCGTTTCGGCCGTCTGCCCCGACCCCGGTGGCAGCCGGTTGAGCACGGTCACACCGCCCGGAGGTCAGGGCTCCGGTGTCGCCACCGTCACCGAAGGGGCGGAGGAGCCGCTGGTCAAGCTGGAACAGCCCGGCACCCTGTCCCAGCGGGAGGTCTCGGCACGCAGCGGGCCACTCACCGTCGCGGGGACGGGCTCGATGGCGGCGGGCCTTGAGGCGGCGCAGACCACCAGGAAGACGTCCGGGGCAGAGCGCGGCCTGGCGGGCGTGCGCTGCGTCGAGCCGGGTGCGAACGCCTGGTTCGTCGGCCCCGGACCCGCCGCCGCCGACGTCACCCTCTACCTCGCCAACACCGATGTGGCGACCGCCGACGTCGGGATCATGATTTACGCCGGAGAGGGTCCGGTGCTCAGCGACCGCGGGAACGGTGTGATCCTCAAGCCGGGCGAGCACCGCGCGGTGAAACTACGTGACCTGGCGCCCTCACCTCTCGTCATGGCCCTGGAGGTCAGCACGGGCAGCGGGCGGGTCGCCGCGGCGGTCAAGGCCGAGCTCGGCACGGGCAAGGGCACGGACTGGCTGCCCATCGCCGCCGAGCCCGCCACCCGCGTGGTCGTGCCCGGCATTCCGAGCGCCGCGGGCCTGCGCGAGCTGTACGTCACCGCCCCCGGCGAGGACGACACCGTCGTCCACGTGCAGGCCGTGCGCAAGGACGGCGCGTACGCGCTGGAGAACAGGGAGTCGATCGACGTCCCGGCGGGGTCGACGACCACCATGGACCTGTCCACCGGCCTCAGCGGGCAGCCCGCCGCCCTCGTGCTCACGTCCGACGTGCCCATCGTCGCCGGGATGAAGATCACCGGAACCGGCACTATGCAGGACGTCGCGTTCACGGCGGGCGCGCCGCCGATCGACCTCGGCAGCGTCGTCGCCGATGACCGGGCGGGCAAGAAGCAGGGGTCCCGCCTGGTGCTGTCGGCCCCCGTCTCGGCCGCCACGGTCAAGGTGCAGGTGCTGCCGAAGAAGGGCGCCGCACCCGAGCCCATGGTCGTGCGCCTGCCCGCGGCCCGCAGCAGGGAGATCAAGCTGAGCCCTCCGGCGGGCGGCGAGGCCGGGTTCAGCGTCGTCATCACACCGGAACCGGGTTCGGGGCCCGTCTACGGCGGGCGCGTGCTGGACGAGCGCACCGACCAGGGGCTGCTGATCACCGTCCAGCCGCTGGCGCTTGCCAGAACGTGGGCGATGGTGCCCCCCACGATCGACTCGCCGGGCGTCGTCCTTCCCTAGGGAGACGATCAGGAACTCCCACTGGGCGCCACAGCTATGGAGTGTTGTGTGAATGCCGCCCGTCGCGCAGTAGGGCTTGATCTATAGAAGCAGCAGGGCTTGATCTATAGAACACGACCCGGTGCCCGTCCTCGGGTCGTGATGAGCCTGGTCGTGCCTTCGGGCGGTCGGGTCGACAGCCGCTAATGGCGATCGTCGTAGCCGGGGTCGATCGTCTCGGGGGCGAGGCCGAGCAGGCTCGCGATCTGCTCCACGACGACGTCGAAGACGAGCGCGCCCAGCTGCTCGCGATCACGGGCTCTGGCTTCGAGGGGCCGCCGGTAGATCACCACCGCCGCCGGGTCGCCGCCGGTCGCGTTCTCCGCGCGCCCGAAGGGGATGGGATCGGAGTCCAGCCTGGCCGGGCCGTCGATCAGCTCGCGTGCCGGAGGCACCTCCTCCACGGCGAACTCCACCGTGGCGAGCTGCTTGCCCCAGGTGGGTTTCAGCCGGTCGACCGCGTCGAGGACCAGGTCGTCGAAACGCTCACCACGGGACCTGGCGATCGGCACGTGTGACGGCGCGAGCGGGCCGCGCAACCCGCGACCATGCCTGTCGCGCCGCCGTACGCGCCGCTTCGGATCAGGCCGCTCAGCCACCCGACCTCCTTCACTCCGCCCCCGCCAGAACGCTCGCAAACGCTCACCCACCAAGCCAGCTTAGAGCGCGGTGCGGAGGTATGGTGAACGTCCGGTTCCGGAGGGGGCGGTCATCGGGCCGACACGGGGATGGTGTCCGAATTGTGGCGACACGCTCGTTAAGAGCTCCGGGGTGGTGGCAATGTGAACGCGGAGGGGATACGGTCACCTCCGTGAGCCCCGTCCGCAGCTGTTCCCGTACCGCCTGCAGGCAGCCTGCCGTCTTCACACTCACGTATGTCTACGCCGACTCGACCGCCGTCCTCGGCCCGCTGGCGACGTACGTCGAGCCGCACTGCTATGACCTGTGCGCGGAGCACGCGGAACGGCTCACCGCACCGCGTGGCTGGGAGGTCGTGCGGCTTCCTTCGGAGCCGGGATCGCCGAGCGGGGACGATCTGGAGGCGCTCGCCAACGCGGTCCGGGAGGCGGCCCGCCCGGCGCCCGCCGCGGGCGAACCCATCGGCCAGGCCGTCGAGGTCGGCCGCCGGGGCCATCTGCGCGTGCTGAAATCGGCCCAGCCCAACCGCGAAAGGTCATGACACGCACAGTGTTGGATCAAATGCGGTGCGGCATCCGATCCCGATAGGCTCAAGTCTGACGACTTACGACTATTAGGGGCTGCACGTGGGGGACCTCCCGAAGATTTTCAAGGCGTACGACGTTCGTGGCGTCGTGCCGGCCGAGTTCGACGAGGAGATCGCGAAGGCCGTCGGAGCGGCCTTCGTCGACGTCACCGGCGCCGAGTCGGTGGTGGTCGCACATGACATGCGCGCATCGTCCGGGCCGCTGGCAGCCGCCTTCGCGAGCGGCGCCACCTCGCATGGGGCTGACGTGGTGAACGCCGGGCTCGCCTCCACGGACCTTCTTTACTACGCCAGCGGCAGCCTGGGCCTGCCCGGCGTCATGTTCACCGCCAGCCACAACCCGGCCCAGTACAACGGTATGAAGATGTGCCGGGCGGGCGCGGTGCCGATCGGCACCGGGACGGGTCTGGCCGAGATCCGCGACCGTGCCGCCGAGATCCTCGGGCCGGGTCCCCACGGCTCCGCCGGGCGGCAAGGCGTCGTCACCGAGAGGAATCTGCTTGAGGGCTATGCCGGCCATCTGAGGAAGCTGGTCGACCTGTCCGGCATCCGGCCGCTCAAGGTGGTGGTGGACGCGGGCAACGGCATGGGCGGCTACACGGTCCCCGAGGTGTTCGAGGGGCTGCCGATCGAGCTCACCGCGCTCTACTTCGAGCTCGACGGGAGCTTCCCCAACCACGAGGCGAACCCGATCGAGCCGGAGAACCTGGTCGACCTGCAGAAGGCCGTGGTGGAGCAGGGCGCCGACATCGGCATCGCCTTCGACGGGGACGCCGACCGGTGCTGGGTGATCGACGAGCGAGGCGAGTCGGTCTCCCCTTCCACGATCACCGCGCTGGTGGCCACGCGGGAGCTGGCCAAGCACCCGGGTGCCCTGATCATCCACAACCTGATCACTTCCAAGGGCGTCCCGGAGATCGTGGGCGAGCACGGCGGCGTCCCGGTCCGCACCCGTGTCGGCCACTCCTTCATCAAGGCCGAGATGGCGCGCACCGGCGCCGTCTTCGGCGGCGAGCACTCGGCGCACTACTACTTCCGCGACTTCTGGTGCGCCGACTCCGGCATGCTGGCCGCACTGCACGTGCTCGCGGCGCTCGGGGAACAGGACCGGCCGCTGTCGGACGTCCTGGCGCGGTTCTCGCGCTACGCCTCCTCCGGTGAGATCAACAGCGCCGTGAACGACCAGGTGGCGGCGCTCGGCACGGTGCGCGCGGCATTCGCCGGCCGTGAGGGTGTTACCTTCGATGAGCTGGACGGCCTGACTGTGAGCGGTGCCGACTGGTGGTTCAATCTGCGTCCGTCCAACACCGAGCCGTTGCTCCGGTTGAACGCGGAGGCGGCCGACGAGCACATGATGGCGGCCGTGCGTGACGAAGTGCTCGCCGTCGTAAGGAGCTGACGATTTGAAGATCGACGACTGGCTGCTGGAGATCCTCGCCTGCCCGGCGTGCAAATCTCCGCTTCGCGCATCCGCCGATGCCGACGAGCTGGCGTGCACGTCGGAGGCCTGCGGGCTGGTCTATCCGGTTCGGGATGACATTCCGGTGCTTCTCGTTGACGAGGCGCGCAAGGCATGAGCCCGGCCGGCGGTGTGCCCGACATGCGCTTCGACCCCGACAGGCTGGATGACCAGGCGCATCTCTCCGACGGAGATCCGTCCGGGATGCTGCGGGCCGTCGCCTCCTCGGCCGCGCAGGTGCGGACCGCCTACCGGGCGGCCGTCGAGGCCGGTGTGGCCCGGCTTGCCGAGCATGGCCGGCCGAGGGCGATCGTCGTGGTGGGGACGGGCGGGGCGGGCATCGCGGGCGAGGTGCTCGACGTCGTCTGCGGGCCGGGCGCCCCGCTGCCGATCGTGACCATCCGCGGCTACCGCCTCCCCGGTTGGGTCGGGGCCGCGGACCTGGTGATGGCCGTTTCCCGTTCGGGCCGCAACGAGGAGACCGTCGCCGTGGCGGCGGAAGCCGTACGTCGTGGGTGCCCGTTCCTGGCGGTCGGCGCGGCCGACTCGCCGCTCCAGGCATTGGCGTCGCAGGCCGGCGCGCCGTTCGTGCCGGTCTTCGCGCCGGAGGGGCAGCCGAGGACCACGCTGTGGGAGCTGGCGGTCCCGCTGGTCGTCGCCGCCTCCGCGTTCGATCTGGCCGAGGCCGACGCGGACGTGTTCGAGACGGTGGCCACCCGGCTGGAGGACATCGCGCACCGATGCCGCCCCTCCAGTGAGTCGTTCATCAACCCGGGCAAGACGCTCGCGCTGGAGGTCGCCGACAGCATCCCGATGATCTGGGGGTCGTCGCCTCTTGCCAAGACGGCGGCGTATCGGCTGGCCTGCCAGCTCAACCAGAACGCGAAATATCCGGCCATCTGGGGAGGGATTCCCGAGACCAACCACAACCAGGTGGCCGCCTTCGACGGGCCGCTCGCGAGGCGCGACATCTTCGCCGACGACGACTTGGGCGATGGTCCGCCGGTGCGGCTCCGGTTGATCGTGCTCCGCGACGTGGAGGAGCACCCCCTGGCCGCCAAGCGGCGGCAGGCCTCCGTGCGGCTCGCCGAGGACCGGGGCGTCGCGGTCACGGAGATCGTGGCCGAGGGGGTCCACCCGCTGGAGCGGCTGGCCGCGCTGGTCGGCCTGGGTGACTACGCCAGTGTCTATCTGGCGCTCGGCTATGGCATAGATCCCACCCCCGTGTCAGCGATCACGGAACTGAAGGCCAGAATTTCCTAATAGGATCGCAACGGCCGATTTATGAGGAGTTTTGTGTGAGCGCGGGTGGCGGTACCAAGGCGATCATCGCGGCGTTGGCCGCCAACCTGGCCATCGCGGTGTCAAAGTTCGTGGCGTTCGTCTTCACGGGTTCGTCCTCAATGCTGGCCGAGTCCGTCCACTCGGTGGCCGACTCCGGAAACCAGGCGCTGCTGCTGCTCGGCGGCAAGCGGGCGGAGCGGTCGAGCACGCGTGCGCACCCCTTCGGATACGGCCGGGAGCGGTACTTCTACGCCTTCGTCGTCGCGGTCGTGCTGTTCACCATCGGCGCCGCCTTCTCGCTCTACGAGGGCTGGCACAAGATCTCCGACCCGCATCCGGTGGAGTCGCCCCAGTGGGCCTTCGGCGTGCTGATCTTCGCCATCATCGCCGAGTCGTTCTCGTTCCGGACGGCCATCGCCGAGTCGCGGCAGATCAAGGGCGACCACTCCTGGGTGTCGTTCGTCCGCCGGGCGAAGGCTCCTGAGCTGCCCGTCGTCCTGCTGGAGGATCTGGGCGCGCTGCTCGGCCTCGTCTTCGCCCTGTTCGGCGTCACGATGGCCGTGGTCACCGGCGACGGGATCTGGGACGGCATCGGCACCGTCATGATCGGCGTGCTGCTGGCCGTCATCGCGGTCATCTTGGCCATGGAGACGAAGTCGCTGCTGATCGGCGAGAGCGCGACTCCCGAGGTGGAGGACCAGATCTGCGCGGCGCTCGAAGGGACTCCCGAGGTCACCAAGGTCATTCACCTGCGCACGCTGCATCTCGGCCCGGAGGAGCTCCTGGTGGCCGCGAAGATCGCGGTCGACCACGACGACACGGCCGCCGAGGTCGCCCGCGGGATCGACGAGGCCGAGCAGCGGATCCGGTCGGCGGTGCCGATGGCCCGCGTGATCTACCTCGAACCCGATCTTTACCGCAGCGGGTCCAACGGCTCCTGACCTTTCTCCCCAGCGGGACATCCGGGTCGGGCCGGCCTGCTCCTGCCCGGTCGGCAGAGCCGGACATCCGGAATCATGCCTCGGCGCGTGGCCGCCCGGCCTGTCGGAGGCTCGGCGTCACGGTCGGCGGAGGAGCCGCAAGGCCTTCTCCTTCTCGAAGTCCAGGGCGCGGCGCGGCGCCTGGATGCGGCCGATCTTCACGCCCAGGTCCCGTACGGCCTGGGCGACCGCGGGCTCGGACAGCGTGCGCAGGGCGAAGGCGAGCTCGGCGGGGGAGACGTCGAAGCGGCGCTCCAGCTCCATGGCCTGGCTGACGGCGGCCAGCTCCTCCGGCCCGAACCTGCGATGGGAGCCGTGGTCCCGGACCGGTGGCATGAGCCCGAGGGCCTCGCGGTAGCGCAGCATCCGGGGTGACATGCCGAGCCGCCTGGCCGCCTCGGTGATCCGCATCGACTCCTCCTCCCAGCCGCCCGATCTGCCCCGCCCGGAATCCCTGAAGCGCCCGGCTGGCCTATTTCCGTCCACGTTAGGACACACAGAGCCACTCCAGCACCCGCTGCGGAGGGATTCTTACATTCTTTCGTCAGGTTCCGCCGTCCCAGTGTGCGCCGGGCCGAACGCGCCGCCTAAAATCGCAGGCGACCGATACCGGAGGGACACACAGACATGGACTTCAAGGTCGCCGACCTTTCACTTGCGGAGTTCGGCCGCAAGGAGATCCGACTCGCCGAGCACGAGATGCCGGGCCTGATGGCGACCCGCAAGGAGTTCGCCGCCGTCCAGCCGCTCAGGGGCGCGAAGATCATGGGCTCGCTGCACATGACGATCCAGACCGCCGTCCTCATCGAGACGCTCGTCGCGCTGGGCGCCGATGTCCGCTGGGTGAGCTGCAACATCTTCTCCACCCAGGACCACGCCGCCGCCGCGGCCGTCGTGGGCCCGGAAGGCACGGTCGACAACCCCGCGGGCGTACCGGTCTTCGCGTGGAAGGGCGAGACGCTGGAGGAGTACTGGTGGTGCACGGAGCAGGCCCTCGCGTGGCCTGACGGCTCCGGCCCCAACATGATCCTCGACGACGGTGGCGACGCCACCCTGCTCGTCCACAAGGGCGCCGAGTTCGAGAAGGCGGGCGCCGTCCCCACGGCGGGCGAGGACGACCCGGAGGAGTGGGGGATCATCCTCGACCTGCTCCGCCGTACGGTCACGGACGAGAAGAAGTGGACCAAGGTCGCCGAGGGCATCAAGGGCGTAACCGAGGAGACCACCACCGGCGTGCACCGCCTCTACGAGATGTTCAACGCCGGTCAGCTGCTCTTCCCGGCCATCAACGTCAACGACTCCGTCACCAAGTCGAAGTTCGACAACAAGTACGGCTGTCGCCACTCGGTCATCGACGGCCTCAACCGGGCGACCGACGTGCTGATCGGCGGCAAGGTGGCCGTCGTGTGCGGCTACGGCGACGTGGGCAAGGGTTGCGCCGACGCGCTGCGCGGCCAGGGCGCCCGAGTGATCGTCACCGAGATCGACCCGATCTGCGCGCTGCAGGCCGCCATGGACGGTTTCCAGGTCACCACGCTTGAAGACGTCATCGGCATCGCCGACATCTTCGTGACGACCACCGGCAACTTCGGCATCATCACCGCCGAGCACATGGCGCAGATGAAGCACAACGCGATCGTTTCCAACATCGGCCACTTCGACAACGAGATCGACATGGCCGGTCTGGCGCGCATCCCCGGTATCGTGAAGGAGGAGGTCAAGCCGCAGGTTCACACCTGGACCCTCCCGGACGGGCGCCAGATCATCGTGCTGGCCGAGGGCCGCCTGATGAACCTGGGCTGCGCCACCGGCCACCCCTCGTTCGTGATGTCGAACTCGTTCACCAACCAGGTGATCGCGCAGATCGAGCTGTTCACGAAGACCGCCGAGTATCCGATCGGCGTCTACGTGCTGCCCAAGCACCTGGACGAGAAGGTCGCCCGGCTCCACCTGGACGCGCTCGGCGTCAAGCTGACCAAGCTGACCAAGAAGCAGGCGGAGTACATCGGCGTCGACGTCGAGGGCCCCTACAAGCCCGACCACTACCGCTACTAGCCCGTCCCGCCCGCGTGATCATGCCACCGCCATGATCACGCGGGAATTGTGGACCATCACGCGTAAGGGGGTGGGGCGCGGTGCCGTACGGCGACCTGGCGGAGGCCGGGGAGCGGCGGATCGGGTGGGCGGCGCGCTCCATGCCGGTCCTGGAGGCCATCGGCGGGCGGTTCGCCGGGGACAGGCCATTCGAAGGGCTGCGGATCGCCGCCTGCCTGCACGTGACCGCCGAGACCGCCGTCCTCATGGGCGCGCTCAAGGCGGGCGGCGCCGATATCGCGCTGGCCGCGTCCAACCCGCTGTCCACGCAGGACGACGTGGCGGCGGCCCTCGCTGAATCCGGCATAGCCGTACATGCCCGTACGGGTGTCGACAGGGACACCTATTACCGGCATATCCATCAAGCACTGGATATTTCGCCGAACATCGTCCTCGACGACGGCTGTGATCTCGTCAACATCCTGCACACCGAGCGGGTCGAGCTGCTGAAGGCCGTGGCGGGAGGGTGCGAGGAGACCACGACCGGCGTGATCCGGTTACGCCAGATGGCCTCGGAGGACGCGCTCAGATTCCCCGTCGTCGCGGTCAACGACACGCGGACCAAGCGGATGTTCGACAACCGGTACGGCACCGGCCAGTCCACCCTGGACGGCATCATGCGGGCCACGAACACGCTGCTCGCCGGACGCACCGTCGTGGTCGCCGGGTTCGGGTTCTGCGGGCGTGGGGTGGCCGAGCGGGCCAAGGGCCTCGGCGCGCGCGTGATCGTGACCGAGATCGACCCGGTGAAGGCTCTCGACGCGTCGCTGCAGGGCTACGAGGTCCAGCCGATGGGCCGGTCCGCCGAGGTCGGAGACGTGTTCATCACGGTCACCGGCAACCGTGACGTGATCCGCGCCGAGCATCTGTCCGTCATGAAGGACGGCGCCATTCTCGCCAACGCGGGGCATTTCGACGTCGAGATCGATGTTCGCGCCCTGGAAGAGATGGCGGAAGCCGTACATCTCGGGGTTCGCCCGAACACGGATGAGTACGTGGTGAACGGTCGCCGCCTGCTCCTCCTCGCCGAAGGCCGCCTGGTCAACCTGACCGCCGCCGAGGGCCACCCGGCGGCCGTCATGGACATGTCCTTCTCCGCGCAGGCCCTCGCCGTCGCCTGGCTCGCCAAGGAATCGTCGCGGCTCTCACCCGGCGTGTACGACGTCCCGTCCGAAATCGACGCCGAGGTGGCGAGGCTGAAGCTGGCCGCCGCCGACATCGTGATCGACGCCCTCACCGACGACCAGGAGTCCTACCTCCACTCCTGGCGGGCCGGCTCCTAGTTTCACCAGTTCACGGACCGGTAGTCCTTCAGGAACAGGCCGGAGACCGGGTGCCCGCTCACACCCCGTACCACGGGGTCGTAGATCCGGGCCGCGCCGTCGATGACGTCGAGCGGAGGCCGAAAGCCCGCCTCCCGCAGGGCGGTCTTGATGGGGTGGGGCCGTTCATCGGTCACCCAACCGGTGTCCACGCTGTTCATGTAGATCCCGGAGGCGGCGTAGTCGGCCGCGGCCGTACGGGTCAGCATGTTCAGCGAGGCCTTCGCCATGTTCGTGTGCGCGTGCCGCACGGTTTTGTGCTCGCGGGAGAAACTGCCCTCCATCGCCGAGACCTGCACGATGTGGCGGTCGTGGTGCGGGGAGGCCTCCATCAGGCCGCGCAGCCTGCCGGTGAGCAGAACGGTCAGTGCGGGCGGTGGACAAGCGAGGACGATCTTTCCGGCGACGGTGCCGGATTCGGCCAGCCGCAGGGCGTCGGCGACGCGGGTGAGCGGCAGTTGGGCGGCGATCTGGGCGGTGACGTCTCCGCGCTGCAGGGCGGAGAAGACCTGGGTGAGGTCGGTGCGCAGCCGGGCGCGGAACCGGTCCTTGGACAGGGCGCGTCCGGCCCAGACGTTGAAGAAGTAGGCGCGGCGGCGGTTGGGCAGCGCGTTCCACAGCCGGACCCGGCCGAGCAGCTTGAGCACGGGCCACTGCTTGGACCCCTCGTCGTCCCGGGTGGAGGCGCAGCCGTACGACGAACGGGAACGCCGGCTGGTCGTAGTAGCGGCCACGGCGCATCTGCTGCTCGGCCAAGGAGACCCCGGTGGCCTCCGCCCGGATCACGACCTGGCCCGGCCCCGCACCCAGGTGCGAGTAGGGACGATGTTGGTCGTGGTGCTGCCGCTGACCTGGGCGAGCTCGTCGACGATCGAGGTGGGCCATGGAGCCTGCAGCAGTGGCCGATTCTTGGTTCCTTGATCAGGCCGGGGGGACGAATCCGCCGGGGGTGGGGCGGCCGTGAGGCGCTTCGGGGGCGGGTGGTCTCAGCTGTTCATGCGGTGACGCCGCTGGGGAGGGCTGCGCCGATCCGGGTGGGGGTAGCGGATGGGGCTGGCCGTACGGCGGAGCGGAGGGAAATGCTGGCGACTGTCCGGTGGTGGGCCCTCCTGGGGTGTGGCTCTGGGGCGTTTCGCCGTACGGGACCGTGGTCTGGCGGGCTTGGCCGAGCCGGATCTCCTCGCGGCGCCTGCGCTCGGCCAGCACGGCCGCCAGATAGGCGTGCGGCGGGACGCCCGGCGGGGGAGGCGGGGCGACGCACGCCGTCACCTGAGCGGCGATCCGCGCCCCCATCTCGTGCTGGACGCCGGGCGCGAGCTGGTGCCGGCGCGAAAGGTACTGCCTCGCGGTGTTGGCCAGCTCGTCGGGAAGCTGGGAGAGCTCCAGCGTGGCGGCCCACGCCGCCAGCTGGGGCGGCATCGCCGGTGGGGGAGCCTGGCGCGGCGCCCGCTCACCGATGACGATCGTGCCCGCGAAGACGTCTCCCAGCCGCTTGCCCTGCTGGTTGACCAGCGAAGTGATCAGCGCCGGGGCGCCGAAGAACAGCCAGAACTCCACGAATCCGGCGAGCCCGCGAAACAGCGCCTGCCGGAACCGCTCGGGTCCGCCGTCGTCGCTCACCACGCGGAGCCCCAGCGCCAGCTTGCCCAGGCTGCGTCCCCTGCTCACGGTCTCGAAGATCACCGGATAGCCCACGATCACCAGCACAGCGAAAAGGATCACCAGCCCGGCGGTCAGCGCGCTGTCGGCGACGAAGGACGCGTTGGACAGCAGGACGAGCGCCGCGACGAGGACGGTGCACTGGACGACCCAGTCGATGATGTACGCCAGGGCGCGGCTCGGCAGCTGCGCGATCCGCACCTCGACGACGACGGCCTCGCCGGTCACGATTTCCGACACACTTCGCACCCTACTGCGCCCGATCTGCGTGCCCAGGCGTGCCGTGGACCTTCGGTAGGGTCGGGTCTGTGGATATCGATGCGTTCGTCGCCGCCAACCGGCCGACCTGGGATCGGCTGGAGGACCTGGTCCACCGGCGGCACCGGCTGGACGGCGCGGAGGTCGACGAGCTCGTCGAGCTCTACCAGCGAGCCGCGACGCACCTGTCCATCGTCCGCTCGGGG
Source organism: Microtetraspora sp. (assembly GCA_044868295.1). Taxonomy (GTDB): domain Bacteria; phylum Actinomycetota; class Actinomycetes; order Streptosporangiales; family Streptosporangiaceae; genus JBIOWF01. Next base: position 26,688 of record JBIOWF010000066.1, read on the forward strand.
CCGAGGGACGCGATCCTGGCCGGCCGCCTGTCGTCGCTGGTCGCCCGGGCCCGCTCGGCCGTGACCGGGGCGCACACCCCGGCCTGGCGGGAAGTCGTCCGGTTCTTCACCGTTTCGTTTCCGGTGGTGGCCTACCGGGCGCGCAGGTGGTGGCTGGGGGCGGCCCTGGCCTCGATCGCGGTCGCGTACGTGATGGGCGCCTGGGTCGCCGGAAACCCGGACGTGCAGGCGGTCGTCGGCACTCCCGAGGAGATCAGGCAGCTCGTCCAGCACGATTTCGCGGACTACTACTCGAAGAACCCGGCGGCGTCGTTCGCGAGTCAGGTCTGGATCAACAACGCCTGGGTGTCGATGCGGGTCATCGCTTCCGCGATCCTTCTCGGGCTGCCGATCCCGTACCTCCTTTGGCAGAACGCCGCCAACGTCGGCGTCGTGGGTGGTCTGATGACCGCGTACGGCAAGGGCGACATCTTCTGGGGGCTGATCCTTCCGCATGGGCTGCTGGAGCTGACGGCGGTCTTCCTCGCCGCCGGTGTCGGGATGCGTCTCGGCTGGACGGTCATCGATCCCGGGCCGCGACGGCGGGGTGAGGCACTGGCCGAGCAGGGGCGGGCCGTGATGAGCGTCGCCCTCGGCCTTGTCGTGGTGCTCCTGATATCCGGCCTGATCGAGGCCGGCGTGACCCCGTCCGGCCTGCCCACGTGGGCCCGGATCGGCATCGGCGCGCTGGCCGAGGTCCTTTTCCTGGCCTATGTCATCGTCTTCGGCCGCAGGGCACTGCGCGCGGGGGAGACCGGCGACATCGAGCAGGCCCCCGATCTCGCTCCCACTGTCTGATCCCATGGCCTGATCCAGCGCAGAGGGAGCATTGTGGAGGTAGCTGCCTATAGCGGTCTCAACTGGGCAGGTACTCCTTGCGGATTCTGGTGAGAGGAGCCGGCCGTGCCCGAAAATGTGGTGCTGATCATTCGATTTCATCCGGTGGGCGGCGAAGACGTCTCCGTGATGAGCGGGGATTTCGGCGGGGAGCCGGAGGCGTTGGAGGCGATCGCTCGTGCTGTGGACGAGCGGCGCAGCCTGGTGTTGACCCGAGCGAGATATGACCGTGAGACCGAAGTGAACGGTGTGATCATCAACCTGGCCAACGTGGTGTCGGTTCGGGTATCGAAGACAGACAGCGCCCTGGCGGGTCAGTACCTGTAGACCAGCGAGCAGCCGCTCTCGTCCGCGCGGCAGGTCACCGAGTACCTCGGGGGTCCACTGAATGGACCACTTTGCTGTAGCGTGAACGTGCCGATGCAAGAACGAATGCCCGCGGCGTTCTCGACCGATGGAAGGTGTGGACGAAGTGCCGGCAGAAGCCGATTCCGGCGGGCTGCGTGGGGTGCGGAGAGCCCTCGACGTCCTGTTCCTGCTCGACGACCAGCGGCATTCGCTCTCGATCCGGGACATCGTCACGGAGACCGGCATCCCGAAGACGACCGTGTTGCGGCTGCTGCAGACGCTGCAGATGAACGGCATGCTGTGGCTGGGCGACGACGGCAAGTATGTCGCGGGTCCGTCGCTGCTGCGCTGGACCCGGCTGGCCGCCGAGACGTGGCAGCTGCCGGCTGAAGTGCGTGATGCCGTGCGCGCCCTGGCCACCGAGCACAAGGAGACCGTCCACGTCTACGTGCGCCGCGACCTGAACAGGATCTGCATCGCCCAGGAGGAGGGCACGCAAACCCTCCGGCACGTCGTGAGCGTGGGCGACGAGCGCCCGCTGTGGGCGGGCGCCGTCGCCAAGGTGCTGCTCCTCGACGCCACGCCCGAGCTGCTGGAGCGGGTCGCCCGTAGCTCGCCTCTCGGCATGGACCACCTGACGACCCTGGAGGGCTGGGTACGGCAGGCGTCCGCGGACGGCTACGCGGTCAGCCACGCGGACCTGGAGGAAGGGCTCTCAGCCGTCGCGGTCCCGATCACGAGCCAGGACGGTCGCGTGGTCGCCTCGCTCTCCTTCGGCGGTCCGACCACCCGTTTCACCGACGAGAGAGTGGCCCGGTTCGCCGAGGCTCTCATGCGTACGGCTGAACATTTCCGGCGCAGCCGGTTCGGCGCGGTGCCGGGAAGCGTCGGCTAGCCGCAGGCGCCGATGCGGGCATGGAGAGCTCGCTCGGCGGCCAGGACCGGCTCTGCGGTGAGGTGGTGGACCTCGTCCACATCCCTGTGCCTCAGCGCCTGCGCGATGTCCTGCCATGTCACGCCGTCGGCACGCAGTGCCTGTACGGCGGCGCCCAGCGCGACGCCCGCCTGCTCGTAGACGTCTCCGATCGCCGTCAGGGTGCAGAGAAGGTCCGGCGCGGTGCGCTCCTCGTCGATCCTTCGGATCATCTCGTGGTTGGCCAGTGCTGCGGTGACCCACCAGTCCGCTCGTGTCATGGGGTGCCTCCTCTGTGTGGCAAGTGGAGTGCTTGACCCCACCATAGCCGAAAACGGACCAGTTTTGGATAATTTGGTCCGATGAATGGACCACGAGCAGGCCGTGCGCCCCCGAGCAGAAGAAGGGCCTCTACAGCAGCTGGGTGCAGGTCGGCGCGTCCGGCGGTCTGCTGCTGTCCACCGGCCTCGTCACGATCATCTCCGGTGTGACCACCAAGGAGCAGTTCCTCGAGTGGGGTTGGCGCATCCCGTTCCTCGCCAACTTGTCGGACCGGATCGGTCGCCGGAAAGTGTTCATCTTCGGTGCCGTCGCGGGTGTGGTCCTGGCGTATCCCTTCTGGTGGGGGATCCAGACCACTACACCAGTGCTGATCTGGCTGGTCTCCGTTCTCGCCATCAACCTTAGCCACGACCCGCTCGCCAGCGTTCAGCAGCCGCTGTTCACCGAACTGTTCGGCCCCCGCTCCCGCTACAGCGGCGCCGGGGTCGCCTACCAGCTCGCCAGCGCGCTCGGCGGCTTCACCTCGTTCATCGCCGCCGCCTTGGTCGCGGCGGCCGACCACAGCTGGACCCGGCACGTCGTCCAGCTCGGCGCGGGCGGCGCGGGGGCCGCCATAGCGCACGCCATGCTGCGGTTCGGGGTCGAGCGGCTGACCGTCGTGGACTCCGCGCCCGAGCGCGCCCGCGAG
>JBIOWF010000067.1:0-23385 GCA_044868295.1 Microtetraspora sp.
GCCTGCGCGCGGCCTCCGGCTGGCCGGACGCTCCGCGGCCGGTGCTCGCCGAGGACCTGCTGGCCGAGCGGGCCATCGATGGCGACGAGGATGCCAGGGCACAATTGGTGGAGAACGTCTACAAACCGCTCGCCGGAACGCCGTTGCTGGACACTCTGGCGACCTATTTGGAGCAAGGCACCTCTCTCGAGGCGACGGCCCGGCTACTCTTCGTCCATCCGAACACGGTGCGGTACCGGCTCAGGAAGATCACTGAGCTCACGGGATACCAGCCCACGGAGGGCCGATCCGCCTTCACACTACAGGTCGGTCTCATCCTTGGGAGGCTGACCGTAATGTAGCCGCATACCGTTAACTAAGGCGAAACTGGAACTGTAGGATTCCTACAAGACAGTTGCCGCAAAGTTCGTTCGGATCTCTATCGGTGTGGCGAACCCCTACAGGGCAGGCTGGAATATGTGCTCGTCATCGTCGCTCCGGGCCAAGGCGCCCAGACCCCAGGATTCCTGAGTCCCTGGCTTGAGATCCCCGGTTTCCGGGACCGGTTTACCGCGTGGTCCGAGATCACGGGGCTCGACCTGATCGCCTACGGGACGACCGCCGACGCGGATGAGATCCGTGACACCGCCGTCGCCCAGCCGCTGCTGGTGGCCGCCTCGCTTGCGGCCTTCGAAACGCTTGGCGTGACACCTGACCTGCTCGCCGGGCACAGCGTGGGCGAGCTCGCCGCCGCCGCGCTCGCCGGGGTCCTGTCTCCGGAGCAGGCGCTCGGCCTCGTCCGGGAGCGCGGCCAGGCGATGGCCAAGGCCGCCTCTGTCACCGAGACCGGCATGACCGCGGTCCTCGGTGGCGTCGAGGCCGAGGTCCTCGCCTCGATCGAGGCGCACGGGCTCACCCCGGCCAACATCAACGGCGCCGGTCAGATCGTGGCGGGCGGCACTCTCGATCAGCTGGCGGCCTTCAAGGCGGAGCCCCCGCAGCGGGCTCGCCTGATCCCCCTCTCCGTGGCGGGAGCGTTCCACACCGTGCACATGGCCCCCGCGGTGGACCACCTGCGCGCGACCGCTGCGGACATCACCCCGGCCGACCCTCGGATCAAGCTTCTGTCCAACGCCGACGGCGCGGTCGTGACCAGCGGCGGCGATTACGTCGAGCGGCTGATCAACCAGGTCAGCAGCCCGGTCCGGTGGGACGCTTGCATGGCGACCATGTCCGCCGAGGGCATCACCGCTATGGTCGAACTGCTGCCCGGCGGCACGCTGACCGGCCTGGCCAAGCGGGGACTGCCCGGCGTGAAGACCGTGGCGCTGAAGACGCCCGACGACCTCGACGCTGCCCGAGAGGTGCTCAAGTGAACCAGGAGCGAATCATGTGTCGTGCCGGAGGCGCGGTGAGCGACCAGTGAAACTGATCCCAGGCGTTCCGGGCGCGAAGGTGCTGGCGTTCGGCCACTACCAGCCCGCTGACGTGGTCACCAACGACGACCTCGCCAAGCGGATCGACACCAACGACGAGTGGATCCAGTCCCGCGTCGGGATCAAGGAGCGCCGGGTCGCCGGGCCGAACGAGTCGGAGATCGACCTCGCGGTCCAGGCGGGCGGCAAGGCCCTGGCCGCGAGTGGCCTGTCGAGCAATGACATCGATCTGGTGATCGTCGCGACCTGCACGCTGGAGGCACAGATCCCGAACGCGGCGGGCCGGGTCGCGCACCGCCTCGGCATCGAGGCTCCGGGCGCGTACGACGTGAACGCGGCGTGCGCGGGCTTCTGCTACGCCTTGGCCGCCGCGAGCGACGCCGTACGCTCCGGGTCCGCGACGAACGTGCTGGTCGTCGGCACCGAGAAGCTCACGCAGTGGATCGACTGGGACGACCGGGCGACCTCTGTGATCTTCGCGGACGGTGCGGGCGCGGCTGTGATCAGCCCGTCCGACACTCCGGGCATCGGCCCGGTGGTGTGGGGAAGCGCCGGGGACAAGTTCGACGCGATCATCATCAAGGACCGCAACTCCTTCCTCCACCAGGAAGGCCAGACCGTGTTCCGCTGGGCCACGACCGCGCTTCACCCTGTGGCCAAGCTGGCGTGCGAGCGTGCGGGGGTGGATCCTGCCGATCTCGCCGCCTTCGTGCCCCACCAGGCCAACCTGCGCATCATCGAGGCGATCGCCCGGAAGCTGGGCGCCGACAAGGCCGTCATCGCCAAGGACATCGTCCTGGCGGGCAACACCTCCGCGGCCTCGATCCCGCTGGCGCTGTCCCGCATGATCGAGCGCGGCGAGGTGCAGTCGGGCGGGCTGGCGCTCCTGCTCGGCTTCGGCGCCGGTCTGACGTACGCCTCACAGGTGATCGAAATCCCCTAATGCTTTGTACGGCATGCCGTACAAAACCGAAAAACCCAGAAAACCAGAAGTCGTAAAACCCAAAACTCAAGGAGAAGTCGCGACATGGCAGTGACCGAGCAGGACATCCTCGCGGGCCTCGGCAAGATCATCAACGAGATCACCGGCATTCCGGCCGCCGAGGTGAGCCCGGAGAAGAGCTTCGTGGACGACCTCGACATCGACTCGCTCTCCATGGTCGAGATCGCCGTCGCCGCCCAGGACGAGTTCGGTGTCGAGATCCCGGACGACCAGCTCAAGCACCTGAAGACCGTCAAGGACGTCATCAACTTCATCCAGGCCTAAGCCTGGGAGGGGGCTCAGCCTGGCGCCGGCCGCACCGGCGGGCGCCAGGCGAGCCGGACCCGACCACGGAGACGGGCCCAGTGAATGTGCCGTATCACGGCACATTCACCCAAGCAGTCGATAAAGAGGAGTGCGGAAAATTGAGTACGGACCGGGCACGTGTCGTCGTCACCGGGCTTGGCGCGACGACGCCCCTCGGTGGAGATGTCGCATCGACCTGGTCGGCGCTCCTCGACGGGCGATCGGGGATCCGCACGCTCACCGAGGACTGGGTGGACTCTGTGCCGGTGAAGTTCGCCGGAGTGGCCGCCGTCGACCCTGGTGACGTGATCCCCAAACCCGAAGCCAGAAGGCTGGACCGGGCCGAGCAGCTCGCGCTGATCGCGGCACGGGAGGCCTGGCGGGACGCCGGGGCTCCAGAAGTGGAGCCCACCCGGCTCGGCGTCGTCGTGGGCAGCGGCATCGGCGGCATCACCACGATCGTCTCTGCGTACGACACCTTCAAGGAGAAGGGCTGGACCCGCCTTTCGCCCTTCACGGTGCCGATGCTGATGCCCAACGGCGCGGCGGGCTGGATCAGCATCGAAATCGGCGCCAAGGCCGGCACCCACGCGACAGTGAGCGCCTGCGCCACCGGCGCCGAGTCCGTCGGCTACGCCATCGAGATGATCAAGTCCGGCCGTGCCGACATCGTCGTCGCGGGCGGCACCGAAGCGGCCATCCACCCGCTGAACATCGGCTCATTCGCCGCGATGCGGGCCATGTCGACCCGCAACGACGAGCCGCAGCGCGCGTCCCGCCCGTTCGACAAGGGCCGTGACGGATTCGTGCTGGGCGAGGGAGCGGGCATCATCGTCCTGGAGTCGGAGGAGCACGCGCGGGCCCGTGGCGCGAAGGTCTACGCCGTCGCGGCGGGAGTGGGCTACTCGTCCGACGCCCACCACATCGCGCAGCCGGAGCCGTCCGGCGCGGGCGTGCAACTCGCCATGCGCCGCATGCTGGAGAACACCGGGCTCTCCGGAGCCGACATCCGCCACGTCAACGCGCACGCGACCTCCACTCCCGCGGGAGACGTGGTCGAGACGATCGCCATCAAGGAGGCGATCGGCGCGCACCCGCTGGTGACCGCGACCAAGTCGATGACCGGTCACCTGCTCGGCGGCGCCGGCGGCGTCGAGTCGGTGTTCACGATCCTCGCGCTGAACGAGCGCCTCGTCCCGGCCACGATCAACGTGGACGACCTGGACGACGGCATCGAGGTGGACATCGTTCGCGGCGAGCCGCGCAAGCTACCGGACGGGCAGATCGCCGCGGTGAACAACTCGTTCGGGTTCGGCGGGCACAACGTCGCCGTGGCCTTCACCACCGTCTGACAGGGAGCCTTCACATGACTGTGCTTGACAACAGGGTGGTGACCCCGGCGTCCGAAAAGGAGGCCGCCGATCCCCGCGATCCCCAGGCCCGTCTCAACCACCTGCTCGACGAGGGCTCGGTCCGGCTGATCACCCCCGAGGACAAGAGCGGCGTCCTCGCCGTGACCGGCCGCATCGAAGGCGTCCCGGTGGTGGCGTTCTGCAGCGACGCCCGCGTCCAGGGCGGCGCGATGGGCAGCGCGGGTTGCGAGCACATCGTGCACGCCTACGACGTCGCCGTCCGCGAGCGCGTGCCCGTGATCGGTGTCTGGCACTCAGGCGGCGCACGGCTCGCCGAGGGCGTCGAGTCCCTCCACGCGGTGGGCCGGGTGTTCGCCGCCATGACCAAGGCGTCCGGCGTCATCCCGCAGATCTCGGTGGTCGTGGGCGCGGCCGCCGGTGGCGCCGCGTACGGCCCGGCGCTGACCGACATCGTGATCCTCGCCGACAACGGCCGCATCTTCGTCACCGGCCCGGACGTCGTCCGCAGCGTCACCGGCGAGGAGATCGACCAGGCCGCTCTCGGCGGCCCCGAGCCGCACAGCAAGCGCAGCGGCGTCGTCCACGTGGTCACCAAGACCGAGGCGGACGCCCTGCTGAAGGCTCGCCAGCTCGCCGGCCTCCTCGGCCACCAGGGCAGGATCCGTGAGGTCGAGGAGGTCGACTTCGGCAGCCTGCTGCCCGACAACCCGCGCCGCGCCTACGACGTGCACCCGCTCGTCAACGGCCTCCTCGACGAGCCGGGCGTCGAGCTGCACCCCAAGTGGGCGCCCAACATCGTCACCACGCTCGGCCGTCTCGGCGGCCGCACGGTCGGCGTCGTCGCCAACAACCCGATGCGGCTCGGCGGCTGCCTCGACTCCGCCTCCGCGGAGAAGGCCGCCCGGTTCGTCCGGATGTGCGATGCCTTCGGGGTGCCGCTGGTGGTTCTGGTCGACGTGCCCGGCTACCTGCCCGGCGTCGGCCAGGAGCACGACGGTGTCGTACGGCGCGGCGCCAAGCTGCTGCACGCCTTCGCCGAAGCCTCGGTGCCGCGGGTCACGCTGGTGACACGCAAGGCGTACGGCGGCGCGTACATCGCCATGAACTCCCGCTCGCTCGGCGCGACCCGCGTCTTCGCGTGGCCCACCACCGTGGTGGCCGTGATGGGCGCCGTCGCGGCGGTCCGCATCCTCAAGCGGCGCGAGCTCGCCGCCGCGCCCGACGAGGAGCGTCACGCGCTGGAGGAGCGGCTGGCCGAGGAGCACGAGCAGGTCGCCGGCGGCCTGGCCCGCGCGATCGACCTCGGCGTCGTCGACGAGGTGCTCGACCCCGCCAAGACCCGCGGCGCGATCGCCAAAGTCCTCGCCCAGGCCACCCCGGCCCGCGGCGCCCACGGCAACATCCCACTCTGACGACACAGAGCTCGCCACAGGCTCCCCCACGGACCCTGTACGGCTCTGCAACGGCTGCTCTGCGACGGCGAAGCCCTCTCACTTGACGTGAGAGGGCTTCGCTCGTTTGGTGGGCCCGAACCAGGCCGGGACGAGTTTCGGGGGATCGGGCTCGTGCGGTGAACCCAGCTCAGACGCGGACAACTTCGGGGATTCTTGATCAGATCCGGATTAGTTCCATGATTCCGGGTAAGAAAAGGGCGAGTTTCGATGACTCAGGATCATGCCCGGACGGTGCGGCTCAGGCCCGCACGAGTCCGGTGATCTCGAATTCGGGCCCGAGCGGGAGTCAGACGGCGGCGTGCAGCCAGCGGACGGGGGCGCCCTCACCGGCGTAGCGGAACGACTCAAGCTCCTCGTCCCACTGCTTGCCGAGCAGGCGGTCGAGCTCGTCCTCCAAGACCACCCGGCCCTGAGCGGCCATCAGCATCACATTGCGAAGCCGGTCCTCGGAGACCTGGATGTCACCGCTCGCCCCCACCACGGCCGTGAACGCGCCCAAGGTCGGCGTGTAGGCATGGCGGGAGCCGTCAACACCGGGCGAGGCGTCTTCGGTGATCTCAAAACGGATGCGCTGCCAGCCCATCAGAGACGATGTGATCGCCGCAGCCGTCCCCGGACGCCCCTCCCATTCGGCCTGGGAACGCAGGGTCCCCGGCGCGGCAGGCTGAGCGGTCCACGTCAGGTCGACGGGTACGCCAAGAACGCCTGCGACGGCCCACTCGATGTGCGGGCACAGCGCAGGCTGAGCCGAGTGGACGTACAACACGCCACGAGCACCAGCCACCGGACCTCCCAAATCGCATGAGGTGCGCCTTCCCCAACGGCCTCACACTGGGATGATCACAATTGACCGACGAACTGATCTCACTTGCCAACTCTGAGATCAGTTTAAGAGAGACTACCGTCCGTCGCTGCGAGGCACCAGAGGAGGGTCATACCGATTCATGCTTGACAACGTTGTGAAACGGGAAGACTGCGCTCGGTAAAGCCCCTTATTGAAGGACCCGGATGCGAACGCAGCTGGTAGAGCACCTCCCCGGTCACCCTGCCCTCATCCGCCCCGCCGAGTTGCTCACATCGTCGCCTGGCGCCGTCTCTCGCTGGATCCACAGCGCCGAGGACATCCGCGGGGTCCATCATGTACGGCTGTCGCCCGGCGTCGACGTGCTCGACCTGACGGCCACGCTGCGCGACAGAGGACACCTCGCCTCACCCAACCACGTTCTCGTCGGACAACCGCTGTACTTCGGCGGACCGGCCTGCCCGCCCTCTCCCGCGCGGGCGGTGCCGTACGAGCCGGGGGAGCGCTGTGACGTCACCGTCGGGATCCTGGACACCGGCCTCGCGGCGCATCCATGGATCGGCGAGTGGTACCGCGACGACAGGGCGGAGACCCTCGACTCCGACGGCGACGGAGTCCTGGACGAGCAGGCGGGGCACGGCACGTTCGTCGCCGGGCTGATCCTGCGGCAGGCCCCCGGCGTACGGCTGCGCGCCCACCGGCTGCTCGACAGCCACGGGATGGGCGACGAGGCGATGCTGCTGCGCGCCCTCGCCGAGCTCGGGCCGGAGCGGATCGACGTCCTGAACCTCTCGTTCGGCGGCCACACCTTCGACGACAACCCACCTCTCGGCCTGGAGCGGGCGCTGAGCCCGTTTCCCGCGGTCGTCGCCTGCGCCGGCAACACCGCTTCCACTCGCCCCTTCTGGCCCGCCTCGCTGCCCGGAGTGCTCGCCGTGGGCGCTCTCGACGGAGACGGCAGAGCTGCTTTCTCGGCCTACGGCCCCTGGGTCGACGCCTGCGCGCAGGGCGTGGAGCTGACGAGCTGCTTCGTGGAGCACGGCGCCTTCCACGGCTACGCGGCCTGGAGCGGCACCTCGTTCGCGACCGCGATCGTCACCGGAGCCGTCGCCGGCCTATCCCGCGAGATGCCGCCACACGACGCCGTACAGCACCTGCTTGGCGGAGGCCGCCAGATCACCGATCTAGGCGTCGTCGTGCCTCAGGCTCGCTAGAGTGCTCACGCACCGCTTCTCCGTCAACGCGGACGGTTACACCCGTTCGCGGCGATAGGAGCCGGGCGGGGCGACAAACGATGAGAAGCGCGGCCGGGCGTCGCTCTGTTCCGGCCTGCGCCGTTCATATTCGCGGGAGCGCGCAATGCCGACGGAGAAGCCGCTGGCCGGCCTCGACCAGAGGGGCTGGACGGACAAGCCGCTCGTGGGCCTCGACCAGGCGGGCTGGGAGGACCTGGTCACCCGGTTCGACGGCAGGATGTGGGCCGTCGCCCGGGCGTTCGGGCTGAGCGCCGCCGACGCGGCCGACGCCGTCCAGGGCGCCTGGCTGCGGATGGTGGAGAGCCTCGACGGGATCCGGGATCCGGAGCGGATCGGCGCCTGGCTCATCACCACGACCCGCCACGAGGCGGCGCGGCTGTTACGCAGATCCCGGGGTGAGGGCCCGGCGGGGTTCGAGCTGCCCGACATCGCCGAACCCGACCCGACGACGGCCGTCGTGGACGCCGACTTCGGCAGGCACGTCTGGCGGCGGCTCGACAGCCTGGACGAGCCGTGCCGATCGCTGCTCCGGCTGTTCGTGCTGAGTCCGGACATGAAGTACGCGCAGATCGCGATGCGTCTTGATCTCCCCATCGGGAGCATCGGCCCCACCCGCGGCCGCTGCCTGTCACGCCTGCGCGCCCTGGTAGAGGAGGCGTTGTGAGCGTCGGAACGCCCAGCGCGGCCCCGGCAGCCCTCGTAGAGGAGAGGCCGTGACCGACGAATATCTTCTGGCCGCGCTGCGGCTGGCGGCTGGGGCGGATCCGGTCCCGAGTGGGGTCTCGGCCACCGCGCGTGCCGTCTTCGCGCTGCGCCTGCCCGGCGGGATCGTCGCCCTCCCCCAGGACGTGACCGCGCCGCCTGGTGCCCGGTCAGGCCCCGACGGCCCGGCGATGCGCCGCTTCGTCTCGGCGGATCTCACCGTGGATCTCGAGATGACCGTGGCGGAGGGCCGCCTGGAAGTCGCCGGGCAGGTCTCCCCCGCCCCCGGCCCCGACGCGTGGGTCGAGATCCGCACTCCGCAGATCAGAGAGGTCCGCGTTCCATCGGAGAGCGGCCACTTCGCGGCGGCCGACCTCCCTCCAGGCTGGATCAGCGTCGTCTGCCACCGCCCAGAGCAGGCTCCGGTGGCCACATCCTGGTTCCAGGCCCTCGATTGACACCGCACCGTCCGGAAGCAACCGATCAGCCACGGCCCGGCGGCCCCAACGCCGCGGAGCCAAACGTCACGCAGCCTGATGCGGCGCAGGCGCATGCTGTGCAGCCCGACGCCGCGCAGGCCAATCGCGTCGTGCCTATCGTGGGTGCTGAGCGTGCCGTAGTACACCCCGATGTGGCGCGATCGGATGCCACAGTGCAGGCCGATAGCGTTACGTGCCTCGTCGCGCGTGCTGAGCGGGCCGTGTGGCTGTCGGGAATGGACCCGGGGCGCGCGGGCGCGGAGGCGAAAGCCGTACTCGACGAAGCGGGGAACGGGCGGCACGACGAGGCGGCCGCCGTGGCGTTGCGGGCGTCGGCCCTGGCGGCGCGCGAGCTCGGCGATCTCGCGCTGGCCGAGGAGCGGCTGCGCCAGGCGATCAGCACGGGAGCGGCGTTCCCGCGCCGGGTGGCGCAGGCGAGGATGTCGCTGGTCACCATACGGGCCCAGCTCGGCGATCCCGAGAACGGGCTACGGCTGGCCGACCTCGCCGAACGGGACCTCAGCGGGACGGATCTGGCCCGGCTCGGCGTCCAGCGCTCGGTCGCGTTGACCCTTCTCGGCCGTCACCACGAGGCCGTCCATCACTGCGATCAAGCCATCGGGCTGCTGGACAGCGATCCGAAGTTCCAGGCGGGCGGCCTGCTCAACCGTGGTCTCGCCTTCACCTACCTGGAGGAGTACGACAAAGCCGCGCGGGATCTCTCCGAGTGCGCGGCGATCGCGCGATCCGCGGGCCTCGGCCACATCGCGATGCTCGCCGAGGGAAACCTGCCCTTCGTGGCGGCGCGGCGTGGCGACATCTCGGCCGCGTTCGACAGCTACCGAGCCGCGGAGGGAGCGCTGTTCGGCTACCCGGAACGCCTGGCCGTCATGCGCGTCGACTTCGCCGAGGCCCTGGTCTCGGCCCGGCTGCCGGGCGAGGCCCGAGCGCTCCTCGAACAGGCGGTGCCCGACCTGGCCGCGTCCGGAGCGCAGGCCGGTCTCGCCGAGGCCCGGCTGCTGCTCGCCCAGGTCGAGATCCTCACGGGCGACCCCCGGCAGGCCCGCGTGTCGGCGCTGACCGCGCGCTCGGAGCTGATCCGCCAGGGCCGCGGCTCCTGGGCTCCCCTGGCCGACGAGGTGGCGCTGCGTGCCCGGCTGGCCCAGGAGCCGCCCTGCCGGGCGATCGTGACCGAGCTTCTCGCCTGCGCATCCGAGCTCGCCGAGGGTGGCTGGGCGTCGACCTCCTCCGCGGTACGGCTCACCGCCGCCGAGACGGCCAAACGGCTCGGTGATCTCGTGACGGCACGTGCGCAACTGGACCTTCTGGCCGAGCCTTCCACTCGAACCGTGATCAGACAGCACGCCCGCGCGATGCGGCTGCACCTCGACGGGGACAGGTCAGGCGCCTTGGCGGCCGCGTGGTCCGGCCTGCTGGCCGCCCTCCCACAGCGCAGGACGGCGACGGTGGATTTCGAAGCGCGTGCCCATATGGCCCGCGCGGCCGAAGATCTGGCGGAGTTCGGCATGCGAATGGCGCTCGAAACCGAAGATGCCTGGACTGTCCTCGCCTGGGCCGAGCGCTGGCGAGCCCTCGTCCGGGGGAACCCATCGCCGAGCGCGTCCCTTGGTGGTGACGGATCCGATCCGGCGCGCCGCTCGGGCACGGGTGCGAGACCCGCTGACTCAGGTGAGATGGCCGGTGGCTCCGGTGAAACGGCCTCTCATTCGAGTGACGAGAGCACGAATGGGATAGGGGATTCGGAGGCGAGGCCTTTCGCGGGGGCGCTGATTGAGTTCGTACGGAGCGGAGACGAACTGGTCGCCGTCATGATCACATGCGAGGGAGGCGAGCTGCGGTCGCGCGGCTCCTACTCGTGGGCTGCCGAGGCGACGCGCCGAGTCCGGTACGGCTTGCGCCGCCGCAATCTCCGCGACGTGCATGCCGAAGACGGCCTGGCACGTGAACTCATCGCCTTGGACGAGCGGTTACTGGGCTCGTTGGACCTTGCCGATGGCCCGGTGGTGGTCGTGCCCACCGGCGCGCTCCACAGCCTGCCCTGGCCGCTGCTCCCCTCGTTGAGAGGTCGGCCCGTGTCCGTGTCCACCGAGGCGACCTCGTGGCTGACCATCGGCTCGGCCATTCGGGCTCATCCGCCTGGGCCACGCCGTCCGAGCGTCATGGTCGTGGCGGGGCCGGGGCTGGAACATGCCGGGGCCGAGGCGGAGATGGTCGCCAGGTCGCATCCTGGCGCCGCCCGCATACCGGCGACGAAGGCCGGGGTGATCGCGGCCCTGGAGAGGGCCGACGTGCTGCATGTGGCCGCTCACGGGATGTTCTCCCCGCGAAGCCCGATGCTGTCGCGCATCACCCTCGACGACGAACCACTGATGGCCTACGACCTGCTCCGCCTGCGCCGGGCGCCGCGCCTGGTGATCCTCTCCGCGTGCGACTCGGGAATGGCGCACGCTCCAGTGGACGGCGCCGTCCTCGGCCTGGCGGGCGCCTTCCTCGATCGTGGCGCGGCCTGCGTGGTCGCCGGCGTGGTGCCGGTACGCGACGACGAGGCCCTCACCTTGATGACCGCCTTCCACACCCTCCTCGCCGGCGGCCACTCCCCAGCCGAGGCACTCGGCACCGCCGCCGACCAGACCGGCATAGGCGGATTCATCTGCTTCAGCAGGGGCAACCTTGACGTGTGACACAGCCCGCGTGGGCCGTCTGGCAGCTTCTCCCGCGTTTCCTTCGCCCGACCGAGCCGGATCCTCGTATGGTTATCGCATGACGACGAAGCTGTGTCGGTGACGGTCGAGGAACAACTGCTGGCCTACGTCCAAGGCGAGGTGGAAGCAGGACGTGCCCGATCGGTGTCCGCAGTGGTCAACGGGGCGCTGGCTCGCCGAGCCGAGACCGACCGCGCGGCCGACACCGCTGTACTCGCCGCCGTGGAAGCGGTGGTGGCGGACGAGGACGCCTCGGCGCGTATGGAGCGGATGACCGCCCACCTGATGGCCCGGCGCGAGCGCCGGACAGCTGAAAATTGCAGCTTTTAGCCGTGGGAAGCGCTTCAATCTGGCAGTCTTGGACGACACGGAGCGTGATGCGTCAAACATTGACGGTGAACAGATCGTCAGGTAAGCTCGCGCTATTATTACCCCGTGCACAGCTTCGTCCGTGCACGCATTGCGTCTCCGGGGAGCCCTATGGGCTCCCCGTATTTATTTCTGAGGCGAGACGCGATGCATGAGGGGCGATCGGGCGATGGCACGGCGAGTCCGGATCTTTATCGACTTCTGGAACTTCCAGTTGAGCCGGAACTCTGCGGTGAACCCAAAGCAATGCGACTGGCGTGCTTTACCCCCTGCCCTCGTGACCGCCACCGGTTCTGTGCTCGTCACAGTCGGTCTCGCCGACCCACTCGACCTTGAGGAGACGTTGCTATACGCCTCGGTCGATCCGGTGAACGACGCCAAACTGCGGAACTGGCTGGCTGGGACCATTGAGCGTCTGCCCAGCTGGAGCGTGTCCATTCGTGAGCGGCGGTCTCAGCCTCGGCAGGTCCATTGCCGCAACTGTGGAGCCACCACCATTGCCTGCCCGAGCTGTGATCAGCCCTACAAAGCCAAACCTGAGAAGGGCGTGGACGCTGCGATCGTGACCGACATGCTCTCCCTAGCCTGGCAGGAGGCCTACGACGTGGCGGTTCTCGTGACCAGCGACGCCGATTTCGTGCCTGCCGTGGAGCGCATCCAAGAGCGCGGCCTCAAGGTCATCAATGCTGGGTGGTCGGGCAAAGGGCACCAGCTCAAAGCGGCCTGTTGGGGATCGTTCGATCTCGACCCCATCGCCCCAAGCATCTTTCGCTGACCGAGCGAGGCACTGTGATTCATGTGGCTCGTCGTCAGAGTGCACCCAGCGCTCAGGGCCCAGAATGTCGGCGGACTGAGAGCTGTTGTCGAACCGCACGGAGATCAGCCGGTGGCGATGGGGCGGGTGGGGTCGGTGACCCAGTGGGACCAGGAGCCGACGTAGAGCGCGGCCGGGATGCCGGCGAGCTCCAGGGCGAGGACCTCGTGCGCGGCGTGTGCCCCTGAGCCGCAGTAGGCGCCGACGGGCAGGCCCTCGACGGCTCCGAGCGTGTTGAACCGCTCCCGCAGGAACTCCCGGGTGTGGAAAAGGCCGCCCGGCTCCACGTTTTGACCGGTCGGCGCGCTGATCGCACCCGGGATGTGCCCGGCCACCGGGTCGATCGGCTCGACCTCGCCGCGGTAGCGCTCGGCGGCCCGCGCGTCGAGCAGCACGCCGCTCTCCGCGAGCTCCGCGGCCTGCTCGGCGTCGAGGACCGGCATGCCGCCCGGCACCGCGATGAAGTCGCCAGGCTTAACCGGGCTCTCGTCCTGGGTCACCGGCAGCCCGGCATGGGTCCACGCGCGCAGGCCACCGTTGAGCACCCGCACGTCGGTGTGGCCGAAGTAGCGGAGCGACCACCACGCCCGGGCGGCGGCCATCGACTCGGCCTCGTCGTAGACGACCACGGGGCGGGAGCCGGAGACGCCGAGCCTGCGCATCGCGGATTCGAAGTCGTCGACGGTCGGCAACGGGTGCCGGCCTCCTGGTCCGGGGGCGGAGGCGAGGTCCGTGTCGAGATCGCAATAGACGGCGCCGGGAATGTGCCCGTCACGGTAGGCGTCCGCGCCGGACGGGCCCAAGAGCCACCAGCGCCCATCCAGGATCGTGACCTCGTCAAGCGCGGCGAGCTCTTCCGGTGAGATCAGCGGGCTCATGGACACGTACCTCCAAAACGATGCATGGACTTGCCGGTGACTCGGTGGTGCCGGGGCCTGGACCTCGATCCTGCTCCGATTCGCGAGCCTAGCCGCTCGCTGCGCTCGGCGAGGGCGGGCCGCAACGCGCGGTCGCCGCGAAGTGCTTGGACGGCCGGCTGGACGTCAATGTCCTCGGATCATGACCGGCGGATCTCCAGCAGCGGCACGTTCTGCTCGGGCGCCGTCAGGGAGCCGTGGTAGCCGATCATGGCCGATTCCCGTGGCTCGTCCTGCGACGAGATCAGCACACAGTCGCCGTACGGCACGGCGAGGACGTCACCGATGCGCGGCAGCCACTCATGGCGGACGCTCCGGCCGAACCAGCCCGAGTCGACCGCCTCCTCCCGGGAGACGACCCACGCCCGCCCGCGCAGGGCTTCCTCCCACCGCTCCAGTACGGCGGACGCCGCGCCGTCGGCGGTGTAAAGGTGCCGGGCCCTCGGTTCGCCTCCGACCATGGCGACTCCCTCGCGCAGCTCGGGCCGATGGTCCATATCGATCTTGTCGGTGGCATTGATCATGCCATGGTCGGCCGTCACGTACAGTGCCGCTCCGGACGGCAGCGATTCGGCGATCCGCTCGGCCATCCGATCGACGATCGCCAACTGTTCAAGCCACTGCGGGCTGCCCCACCCGTTGGCGTGGCCCGCCCCGTCGACGTCACCGTAGTAGACCGTCACGAAGGCCCGGTCGGCTCGGAGCGCATGCCGTACACCCTCGACGCGGTCGTCCACCGAGTCGGCCGGCGAGAAGCGCACGCCGCGGTAAACCGCCTGGGTGAGCCCGGCGCCGTCGAACATGGCGGGCGCGACATACACCGGCTCGATTCCCAGGGCGGACATGCGCTGGAACACGGTCTCGGCGGGCTGCCACAGCTCGGGGTCGATCGGGAGGCCGGGCGCCGTCCAGCGCAGGCAGTTGAACAGCCGCCCCTCCCCCGGGACGGCCATCTGGATGCCCAGCATGCCGTGCTCACCCGGGGCGACCCCGGTGCCGAGCGTGGCCAGGCTGGTCGGAGTCGACGAGGGGAACCCGGCCGTCAGCGTCCGCCCGAGGTGGGCGGACAGGAACGGAGCCGCTCCCGGATGCGCGCGAAGCAGGTCGGCGCCGAGGCCGTCCACCAGGAAAAGGCACACCCCATCGGCCGGGTTCAGGCCCAGGGTGTTGTCCGTGCGCACCCCGAGGGAGGCGAGCATCGACCCGGGCAGATCCGCGAGCGAGGCGACGCCGTATTCGGGCACGAACGGCGAGGCCGGGAGCACCGGGTCGATCACATTGCCTCCTGGGGGACGCGAAGAAGGATGGACGGCTTTCTCAGCTCCGCACGGATCGTCGGCCTGCGAGGACCGAAGGCGCCGGCTCGCCCGTACGGAGCGTGGTCACTCAAGACGGACGGCGCCGGCGCGCCCCGTGCTGGGCTGTTCGAACACACCCGCTCGCCCAGTACGGCGGTCGTCAAACCACCACGACTCCGGGTGGCGGGCACGCGCCGCCTCCCAGGAGCGGAAGGTGTTCGGTCGCCGCACGGGTTGTGGGCCTCCCAAAGTCAGGCCGCCGAGCGCGCGGTCGCCTCCGACAGGGCTTTTGCGAAGGCGAGCACGTGGGTGACCGCTTCCGGGCCGTCGGCCGCCTCACTGACGCGCAGCGAGAGGTCGTCTGCCGTGATCGCCCCCGTGTAGCCGTGGTCGGCCTCGCAGTTGTCGTCACCGCAGGTCGCCGGTTCGAGATCGACATGGGAGATGGCGCCCCAGCCGATCGTGAGGGTCACCTCGGTGGGCGGGACGCCCGGCACATACGAGGCGGGGTCGGGGACGACCCGGGTCACGGCGACGGACTGGATCCGGCTGAGCCGTACCGCCTCAGTGGTGGTGGAGGCGTGTGAGGCGGGCATGCCTTCCGCGGGCGGGTGCTCGTCGGTGTGGCAGACCAGCAGCCGGGTCGCCGAAAGCACCAGAACTGTGACGTGCCTGCGAACCTCCATCGCCGGGTCGAACGTGGCCTCGTGATGGACGACGAACGCCGTCACCTGCTCTTTGCCCAGTGCGGAGTCGACCGCGTCGGCGACCAGGTCCGGGTAGTAGCCGCTGCGGTCGATGGCCTCACGTAGGCCCGCGGCCGAGACTCGGGTTTCCCTCATGGGTCCATCCTGCCCTGTAACGGGCGCGCCTTTCACATTTGGCGGTGAACCGGGCTCAGCGCAGGCCCGGCAGGCCCACGTCCGGCCATCGTCGATACTGTCAGGTGAATCGGGTCAGCGCAGGCCGCCCGTCGGGCGAACCGGGTCCGCCGACGCCTCCGCAGGCGGCGAAGCCGGGTCAGCGCAAGCGTCGCGGGCCCACATCGGGCCGTGGCCCCTCCACAGGCCGCAGTACGGCTCTCGCCCCGAGAACGATCACTTCGGACTCCCCCACCAGAACATGGTCCAGGTCCATGCGGGCGACTTCCGGCAGCGCGTCGGCGAGCGACCCCACTCTGACGAGAAGATCCTCAAGGGCGTCGACCGCGACGGGCGCGTAGCCGTACTCACCGAACAGCAGCGGAGCCGCCCGCAGGGAGCGCACGAGCGCGGCCGCGTCCGGGGCGGTGAGCGGAGCGAGCCGGTAGGCGTGATCTCCGAGCAGCCGGGCCACGAATCCGCCGAGTCCGAAGGACACGACCGCGCCGAAGTCCTGGTCCTGCCGGACGCTCACGACCGTGGGCACTGCCGGCTGCGGGGCCATGCGCTGCACCGCGAGCGTCGCGCCGGGCCCGAGCGGGGCGGCCAGCTCGGCGTACGCCTGCCGGAGGCTGACCGGCTCGCTGAGGCCCAGACGTACCGTCCCGGTCCGGCGGGACGCCTCGGGATCGACGGCCTTGACCACCACGGGCCACCCCAGCCGGTCCGCGGCGGCCACGGCCTCGTCAGGAGACGAGACGGTCTGCGACGGCCATACCTCGATGCCGTAACAGGCCAGCAGCTCTGTGGCCGACAAGTCGGGCGAGGTGCTCGCCAAGGACTCGACGATGATTCGCGTGGCCCGCTTCGTGTCGATGTCGTCGAGCACCGGGGCCGTGCCCTCCGGGCGCTCCCGCCAGCGGGCGTGCCGTACGACGTGGGCGAGCGCGCGAACGGCCTCCTCCGGCGCCGGATAGGAGGGGATGGAACCCCTGGCCGGGCCCTCGCCCTTGACCCGCAGCTCGGGCGGCATGCCCATCTCGCCCTGGAAGGTGGCGAGCATGGGCTTTCCGCTCTCGCGCGCCGCTCGTACCAATTCGGCGGCGATCTCGTCAGACATGCACGGAATCGGCGGCATGTAGACCACCACGGCAGCGTCCACCTTGGGGAGCACATCGGTCAGCGCCTTGGCGAACTCGGCCGCCCCGGCCCGCGCGCCCAGGTTCACCGGAGGGCTCGGTTCGAGACCCGCGCCCAGGCAGGCCTCCACTGCCAGCAGCGCCAGCGCGTCCGAATTGCTCACGACGCCCACCCGTGGACCCTTCGGCAACGGCTGGTAGGCCAGCAGTTGCGCCACGTCGAACAACTGGGTCAGGTCGTCCACCCGGATGACGCCCGCCTGCTCGAACAGCGAGCTAAGGGCGGTGTCGGGCAGGCCGAGCACCGGGGCGGCGTGCCCCGTCGGCACTCCCTGGCTCTTGACCACCACGATCGGCTTACTGCGGGAGATCCGCCGCGCCAGCCTCGTGAACTTGCGCGGGTTTCCCAGC
Source organism: Microtetraspora sp. (assembly GCA_044868295.1). Taxonomy (GTDB): domain Bacteria; phylum Actinomycetota; class Actinomycetes; order Streptosporangiales; family Streptosporangiaceae; genus JBIOWF01. The sequence goes on from JBIOWF010000067.1 coordinate 17,301, forward strand.
GACTCCAGATAGAGCAGGATGACGTCGGTCGACGGATCCTCCTCCCAGTACTGCAGGAGGTCGTTGCCCGAGACGTCGGCCCGGTTGCCGGCGGAGACGAACGACGAGATGCCCATGCCACGCTGGGCGACCCGCTGCAGCAGCGCCGTCCCGAGGGCGCCGGACTGGCTGAAGAAGCCGACCGTGCCGCGCCCCGGCAGAGTCGCCGCGAGGGTCGCGTTCAGCCTGATCGAGGGGTCGGTGTTCGCGATGCCGAGACAGTTGGGACCCACCACGCGCAGGCCGTACGCCGTGGCGATGCGGACCAGCTCCTCCTGCCGGGCGCGGCCCTCCGGCCCGGTCTCGCCGAATCCCGAGGAGACCACGACCAGGCCTTTGACCCCCTTGTGGGCGCACTCCTCGACCACCTCGATCACGCTCTCGGCGGGGACCGCGACCACGGCGAGGTCGACGTCGCCGTCGATGGCGGAGACGCTCCGGTACGCACGGACGCCCGCCACGGCCCGCACCTCCCGGTGAACCGGGTAAACCGGCCCGGAGAAGTCGGCGCCCAGCAGGTTGCGGAGCACGGTCTGGCCTATCCCGCCGGGCTCCCTGCTGGCGCCGATCACCGCGACCGACGCAGGTTTCAGCAGCCGCTCGATGGATCGTGCCTCGGATCGGTGCTCTCGGGCGGTCGTCACCTCCACCGCGCTGTCGGTGGTGGCCAGGTCCAGCGTCATGCGGACGACGCCGTCCTCGAACTGGCTCTGCGCCGTGTATCCCGCCTGGCGGAACAGGCTCGTCATCCGGTGATTGGCGGGCAGCACGTCGGCGATGAACGTCCGGATCCCACGTTCGCGGGCCGCGGCGCGCAGGTGCTCCATGAGCACCGCCGCCATTCCCCTGCCCTGGTGCGCGTCCTCCACAAGGAACGCCACCTCGGCGTGGTCCTTCGGCTCCACCCGGTCGTACCGGACGACCGCCACCATCTCGGTGCCGATGGTCGCGATCAGCGCGACACGGTCGTCGTAGTCGACGTTGGTGAACCGGTTGATCTCACGGTCGCTCAGCCGGGGTCGCGGTCCGAAGAACCGGAAGTAGATCGACTGCTCCGAGAGACGCGAGTAGAACGCACGCAGCAAGTCGGCGTCGTCCGGGCGGATGGGCCGCAGATGCGCCGTACCTCCGTCTGAGAGGACGATATCCGCCTCCCAGTGGGAGGGGTAACGGGGTTCCACAGACCCGAGGGTAGTCCTGCCCATCCGCCACGCGCCGCCCTCCGACCACCCGAGTGGCGCGGCTCTCATTCCTGAGAGAACGCCTGCTCGTCCGCCCATTCGCCGTCCTCCGGCTGCCACGGCCAAGCGCTGCCGTTTTCCTTCGTCCTTGGCGACGCGGCGCCGTACGCGCCCTGGCCGGGCCGGGTCCTCACCGCATGGCGCGTGCCGCGCGATGGTTCAGCAACGCTTGTGCATCGACTGTGCCCGACTGTCCGCTCTATTCCCCATGACGTCGCCGGAAGCTGTAAGTTTCTCGGCGTCAGCCTCTTACGTACCGGAGCGACGCCGGCCTCCACAGGGACGGGCGGACGCACCTCCACAAACCGTTGGCAAGGTGGTGACATCATGACGCGGGTCGTCGTGGTGGGCGATCTCATGACCGATGCGGTCGCGCGCGCCCGCTTCCCTCTCGCGAGGGCGAGCGACACCCCGGCCGTCGTGACCATGCACGGTGGCGGCTCGGGAGCCAACCTCGCCTCCTGGCTCGCCGTGGAAGGTTCCGAGGTCGCCTTCATCGGCCGACGCGGCGCCGACATCACGGGCCGCAACCGCGACATGGAACTCATGGGATACGGCGTGGACGCCCGCCTCGTGATGGACCCTGAGCGTCCCACCGGCACCTGCGTCGTGCTGGTCACCCACAAGGGTGAGCGCACCATGCTGTCCGATCCCGGCGCCAACGCCGCGCTCTCGCCGGAGGACCTGCCGCGCGACCTGTTCACGTCGGGCAGCCACCTGCACATGTCCGGGTACACGCTGATCAACGAGGGTTCCCGTGACGCGGGCCTGTCGGCGCTCGACCTGGCCCGCCGGGCCGGAATGTCGATCTCCGTGGACTGCGCCTCGTCCGCCCCCGTCGAGCGCATCGGCGCGGAGCCGTTCCTGGAGTGGACGCACGGTGCCAAGCTGCTGTTCGCCAACGCCGACCAGGCCAAGGTGCTGACCGGCCGGGAGGAACCCGACGCCGCCGCCAAGGTGCTCACCGCCTGGTTCCCTCAGGTCGTGATCAAGCTCAACACCGACGGCGCGCTCTGGTACACCAACAACCGTTCGGAGCCGGTCCGCGCGCCCGCCGAGACGGTCGACCGGGTGGTCGACGGCACCGGCGCGGGCGACGCCTTCGCGGCGGGCTTCCTGCCGATCTGGCTGGACGGCAAGCCGCCCGCCGACGCCTTGGCCGCCGGCAACGCCCTGGCCGCCAAGTGCATCGCCAACCTCGGCGCCCGCCCCCGCCTCTGAGTTCCCGCACGGCTGACGCCACCGAGACTCCACCGAAAGGCCGCTCCGCCTCGGGAGCGGCCTCTCATCTTTCCCGCCGTCCCCACTGGGCAGCGCTATGTCGTCGTCGCGAGGGCCAGCGGAAGCACGGCGGGGGCGCCCGCGTGGCGGATCTGGGCGGCGGCGAGTGTCATCGTCCAGCCGGTGTCGACGCGGTCGTCGACCAACAGGACCGGGCCTCCCGCCTGCGCGATCCTGGCGGCGAGTTCCCTCGGCATGGCGAGGGTTCCCCGGATGGCCTGGACGCGCTGCGCGCTGTTGAACTGGCGGCCGGGCGAGCCGTCACGGTAGCCGAGGTCGCCCAGATCCGTCAGGCGGCCGATCCGCGCGAGCCGTTCGGTCAGGGTGCGGACGAGGATCGGGCGGGACGCGGACGGGACGCCCACCACGGCCACCGGACGCTCGTCCCATGACCAGGACTTGAGCACGGCCACCACAGCGTCGAACACGTCGTCGGGAACGGGTGCGTCAGCCGCCGCGAACAGCTCGCGCAGGCGCGTGCCCCAACCGATGTCGGTGAGACGGCCCAGAGCACGCCCGGTGCCGGCGGACAGCTCGGGCTTGATCCGGCCCTTCAGGTCGGCGAGACCGGTCGGCCACTGCCTGCGCGGCTCCACCTCCACGCCGGGACGCGTCAGACGCTCACGAGCGGACTGTACGGCTTCCGCCCCGATCTCGGGCGATCTGTGCACGCCGGTGCAGTTGTCACAACGACCGCAGGGTTTCGCCGTGGGATCGTCGAGATGCCTTCTGAGGAACTCCTCACGGCACTCGGTCGTGGCGATGTATTCGAGCATCGCGTCCTGCTCCGCCTTACGCTCGGCGGCGACCCGCCGATAACGCTCGGCGTCGTAGTTCCAGAGCTCTCCGGTCGCCTCCCAGCCGCCCTTGACCCGCCGGACCGCGCCGTCAACATCGAGGACCTTGAGCATCATCTCCAGGCGACCGCGGCTGAGGTCAACGTGGGTCTCCAGCGCGGCGGTGGACATGACGCCCCCTTCGGCGAGCGTCGTCAGCGTCGCGCGCACCACGGGCTCCGGCGGGAACGCCAGCGAGGCGAAGTAGGCCCAGATCTCCCGATCCTCGGCACCGGGGAGCAGGATCACCTGCGCCTTCTCCACACCACGCCCGGCCCGGCCGACCTGCTGGTAGTACGCCACCGGCGACTGCGGCGCGCCCACATGGATGACGAAGCCGAGGTCGGGCTTGTCGAAGCCCATGCCGAGGGCCGAGGTCGCGACCAGGGCCTTGATCCTGTTGCCGAGCAGGTCCTCCTCGGCGGCCAGCCGCTCGGCGGGCTCCGTCTGGCCCGAGTAGGCGGCCACGGGATGTCCCTGCTCGCGCAGGTATGCCGCGATCTCCTGGGCAGCGGCCACAGTGAGGGTGTAGACGATCCCGGATCCGGGCAGCTCACGCAGCGTCTCGGCCAGCCACGCCAGCCGCTGGCCGGCGCCGCGTAGCCGTACGACGCCGAGGTGCAGGCTCTCCCGCTCCAGAGCGCCGCGCAGGATCAGGGTGCCGCCGGAACCGACATCGCCGTACGGCTCCGCGCCCGTCTCCGTCGTGCCGCCGACGGAGACTCCGTTCGGCGCGGTCGCTGTCGCCGTAGTGTCGCCGTACGCTTCCGGCCCGTCCGCCCTGGTGTCGCCGTACGGTTCTGCCATGGGCGCCGCCGTGCCGCCGGAGAACTGGTCCCACTCCGAGCCGACCGCGAGCTGCTCGGCCACGTCCCTGGTCACCCGGGCGTTGGCGGTGGCGGTCGTGGCGAGAACGGGGATGGCCGGCGGGAGGTCGGCCAGCATCGTCCGGAGGCGGCGGTAGTCGGGGCGGAAGTCGTGACCCCAGTCGGAGATGCAATGGGCTTCGTCGATCACGAGGAGGCCGGCGCTCTCGGCGAGCTCGGGCAACACCTGGTCGCGAAAGTCCGGATTGTTCAGCCGCTCCGGGCTGACCAGGAGCACGTCGATCATGCCCTCGGCGACCTGGCCGTAGATCTTCTCCCATTCCTCGGGATTGGCCGAGTTGATCGTCGCCGCGTGGATCCCGGCTCGCTCGGCCGCGGCGATCTGGTTGCGCATCAGGGCCAGCAGGGGCGAGACGATGACCGTCGGGCCCTCTCCGAGCTCACGTAGCAAGGCGGTCGCGATGAAGTAGACGGCCGACTTTCCCCAGCCGGTCCGCTGCACGACCAGGGCTCTGCGGCGATCCATGACGAGCGCCTTGATCGCCGACCACTGGTCCTCGCGCAGCCGCGCGCCCTCACCCGCCAGGGCGCGCAGGCGCCCCTCGGCCTCGTCCCGCAGCGCCTGCTCTTCTGCCGTCACTTCTCCGGTCACAGGCTCCTTCGTACCAGGTCCCGCCGACGGTTCGCGCCAGCCCTTCGTGATCGGGCCGAAGTTCGGCGATGATCCGGACGAGCCGAGCGCCAGCCGTACATCATCGTGTCCGGCCGATCAGGCGCTGCTGCGCCAGTCAGGGATCGGCGCTCACGACGGGCGGCGTCAGGGGCACGCTCTCCAAGCCGCCCCAATTCTGGTGTCGAGCGCAACCCGGGCACACAGACAAGCAATCGCTTGGCCAAATACGTCGCGCGACATATGACAGAACGGGCCAAGCCCATGCCGAACGGCTAGCCGCACCGCTCGGGCGGCTGATTGGATAAGTCCTGTTATGGATGTCACCACTTGGTATCTCGAACAGACCAGCCCAGACGATCTGCTTCAGGGCCGGCCGCCCGGCGTTCCCGTCGATGTCGTACGTGCGGAGATCCCCAGCCCGGAGTTCAGCCGGTTCCTCTACACCGCGGTGGGCGGCGACTGGCAGTGGACCAGCCGGCTGCCCTGGACGTGGCGGCAGTGGACCGAGTTTCTGGACCGTCCGGGCACGGAGACCTGGGTGGCGTGGCGCCAGGGCACACCGGCCGGATACGTGGAGCTGGTCGCACAGGACAGCGGCGTCGTGGAGATCGCCAGCTTCGGGCTCCTGCCGTCCGCCATCGGGCTGGGCCTTGGGGGGCACCTGCTCTCCTTCGGTACGGCACGGGCATGGGACCTCGCCGAACGCTGGCCGGACCTGCCAGCCGAGTCGCGCCCGTCCCGAGGCGCGCTCCGGCTGAGCGGCGCCCCAAGCGCTCTGGCTGGGTCACGCCGTCCCGAGTCGGTCGGAATTGGACCGATTGAATTTGCCTTGAAACAATCCGGCCGCCGGTGACATCTAGCTCCGTGACGATCCACCCACGTCCTCATGGAGAAGAAATGGATGCCTTCGACAGTGACGCCGGCGACCAGCTGACCGAGCAGGACGGCGACGCGTTTTACGATTCCGCGCTGATCGACACGGACGGCGACGGCGTGGCCGACGCCCAGTACGTCGACGGGCCCGCGTCCGGCGGCCGCGGGGGCTTCCTCAAGTGGCTTCTCTTGAAGCGCTCCCCACGGCTAAAGCCGGGGGATTCCAGCCAGCTCGGACGCCGTCATGGCGGTGGTCCGGGCTGCTGTTGCTTGGCGGTTCGCCTTCCGGCCCACGGTTGCCTGTGGTTTGCGCGC
>JBIOWF010000068.1:0-3576 GCA_044868295.1 Microtetraspora sp.
GTTCGACTGGACGGACGTGTCGAAGCCGAAGGAAATCGCCTACTACGACCGCGGGCCGGTCGACGGCACGCGCATGGTCATGGGCGGGTCGTGGTCGGTCTACTGGTACAACGGCGTCATGGTCAGCTCCGAGATCGCGCGCGGACTCGACATCTTCGAGCTCACCCCGAGCGCGTTCATATCGCAGAACGAGATCGACGCGGCCAAGACGGTGCACCTCGACTATCTGAACACCCAGGGACAGCCCAAGCTGGTTTGGCCTCCGACCTTCGCCCTGGCCCGGGCGTACGTGGATCAGCTCGAGCGGTCGAAGGGGCTCGAGGCGGGGAAGATCTCGTCGGCGCGGGCGGCACTGGCGGGCGCGGAAAAGGCGTCGGGAGCGGAGCGGACGGCAGCGCTGACCAAGCTGGCGGCGGACCTGGACCGGGATGCGGGTGGGGCGGGGAACGGGGCGAAGGTGCGGACGTTGTCGGGGGTGGTGAGAGAGCTGGCGGGAGCGGGGGGCTGAGCGCGGGCGCCCATCAGCTCGAGGCGCCCCGTCCGCTCAGATACCGGTACAAGTCCGCCACCTCCGCATCGGTGAGGTAGCGAAACCGCCCCACGGCAACGCGCCCCATCAGCCCCAGGGCACGGCCGTCGAGCGGCACTCCCTCGCGCAGCAGGCGCGCAAAGGTTTGAGGCGAGTAGGCCGCGGCGATGCGCAGATCGGGAGTGGAGCCGTCCGGCGAGCCGCGCAGGTCGCTCCCATGGCACTCGGTGCAGATGGTGCGCGCGAGGTATCGGCCGTGCGCCAGGGGCTCCTCGGGCGTGACCGCCGGTGGCGGGGGAGAGTCGTGCGGAATCAGCTCCGCCTCCGGCCGGTATTTGCCGAGGACCAGGCCGAGGCGGCCGAGCCAGCGGGCATCGAGCTCGGCCGGGAGGCCTGGCTCGGGCGTGGCCTGCCGGAGAAAGGCAAGGATGGCCCCCAGGTCGGTGTCGCTCAGGCCGCTGTAGGCGGCGTGACGGGCGTCAGCCCAACCCAAAGGCCATCATTGCGACAGCGAGGGGGCCCCGTTTGCGACAGCCTTCCCGGTCTCAGATCACTGCATCCCGGCCCACGTCCTATTAGCATCCCCTACTCGGTCCACGCAGCACCGCAGCATCACGGGGGCTGGATTCCCGTGGCGCCGATCCAACGGGGTCCCACTGCATCGATCGTAAGTCCATTCGATGCAATGTCTTATGTTGGCCCTGCCAGCGGCGCTACGGCCCGAAAGGTGCACAATCGGGCGAGCGAGCGATCCTGGTTTCAACTTGTGGCCGTGCCCTGATCCGGCCCCTTCTCGATAGGCCATGACCCGACTCAAACAGCTCAGTTTTGCGGCGGCCGCCGCCCTCCTTGCCACCGTCTCCCTCCGCTGCAACGGCGGCGGGGACACTCAGCCGTCCACCCCGACCACCATCGAGATTGCCCAGGGGAACGGGCAGACCGGCCAGATCGGCGCCGCGCTGGCCGATCCCCTCGTCGTGCTCGTCACCGACCAGTCCGGCAACCCGGTCGAAGGGGTCAGCGTCGCGTGGGACGCGCAGGGCTCCGGCAGCGTGTCGGCGGCGGCGACCCAGACCGGGGCCGACGGCAAGGCGTCCGTCCAGCGGATTCTGGGCAACTCACCCGGCGAGCAGACGACCACAGCCTCCGTCGCCGGCCTCCAGGGCTCGCCGGTGACGTTCCTGGCCACGGCCACGGACGGCACCACGCCGATGCTGTCCATGAAGACCCAGCCGTCCAGCTCGGCAGAGAGCGGCGTCCCGCTCGCCGTGCAGCCGGTGCTCCAGCTCAAGGACGGCTCCGGCCAGGACCAGGCGAAGAGCGGAGTGGCGGTGACCGCCTCGATCGCCGCCGGCAATGGAACGCTCGGCGGCACCCTGACCCGGCAGACGGACGGCACCGGGGCCGCGACGTTCACCGACCTCGAGATCACCGGCGCCGCCGGCAGCTACACGCTCAGGTTCACGGCGCCCGGCACGCTGCAGGCGCTGTCGTCGCCGGTCACGCTCAGCGGGTCGGCCGCCAGCATCGTGATCACCACCAACCCGCCGACCTCGGCGCTGACCGGCGAGGTGTTCGATCCGTCGGTCCAGCCGGTGGTCTCAGTAAAGGACGGCAACGGTAACCCCGCAGCGGCCGTCGTGGTCACGGCCAGTGTGGCCTCGGGCGGCGGCACCCTGCAGGGCGTCACGACGGCGACCTCGGATGCGAGCGGCGTCGCCAGGTTCGGCGACCTCGGCATCGAGGGCACCGGCGCGCAGACGCTCCAGTTCTCGACCGGCTCGACCAGCGTGACCTCGTCCCCGATCAACCTCACGCCGCTGCCGGCCGAAGCCACGACGGGGAAGTGGGGGCCGCTGGTCAACTGGGACATCGTGCCGCTGCACATGAGCCTGACGCCGGCGGGGAAGATCCTGGCGTGGGGCAAGCGAGACGTCGCCGACACGATGGGGTTGCCGCGCATCTGGGATCCTGCCTCCGGCCCTCCCAACGGGCTGCCACCGATCATGGTGGATACCATGCTCTTCTGTGCTGGGCAGGCCTTCATGCCGGACGGTCGCTTGATGGTCTCCGGCGGTCACCTGAAGGATGACCGAGGCATCGCGGTCACCAACTTCTTCAGCCCGGACGGCGCCTGGCAAAAGGGCCCCAACATGGCGCACGGCCGGTGGTACCCGACGGTGACCGCCCTGCCGGACGGCCGCATGCTTACCATGGCCGGACGCGACCAGGTCGGCAACGTGGTCACGACGCCGGAGATCTGGGAGAGTGGCCAGTGGGTCGAGCTCCCCGGCGCCGGCACGCTCCAGATTCCGTACTATCCGCGCAACTTCGTGGACCCGAAGAACGGGCTCATCTTCATGGCGGGCGAGCGCGTCCAGTCGCGCTGGTTCGACGCGGACGGCTCGACGGCCACCGGGCGCGGGCGCTGGTTCAACGGCCCGAGCCACACGATCTTTCCGTTCAATCGGGATTACGGGACGGCCGCGATGTACGAGGCGGGCAAGATCCTCTACGCCGGCGGCGGCGGAAACACCAGCTGGCCCACGCCCGACCCGACGTCCGCGACGCCCACCGCGACGGCGGAAAAGATCGACCTCAACGCGGCGTCGCCCACGTGGACGAGCGCCGGGTCGATGTCGGTGCCCCGGCGGCACCTCAACTCCACGATCCTGCCCGACGGCCAGGTCCTGATCACCGGCGGCACGACCGGGGGCGGCTTCGTCGACATCAACCCGGGAGACGCCGCCCGGACGGCGGAGCTCTGGAATCCGGCGAACAACCAGTGGACCACGCTCGCCCCTGCTAGCACGATGCGAGTCTACCACTCGGTGTCGCTGCTCCTGCCCGACGGCACCGTGCTTCACGGTGCCAGCGGCAACGCCATAGCCACCGGCACCGTGCCGGTGCCCGACGAAAAGAACCACGAGATCTTCTCGCCGCCCTATCTGTTCAAGGGGGTGCGCCCCACGATCACCAGCGCCCCGGCGAGCGTGAGCTATGGGCAGACGTTCGCGGTCGCCACGCCCAACGCGGCGCAGATCACG
>JBIOWF010000069.1:0-26535 GCA_044868295.1 Microtetraspora sp.
GCCGGTGAGCTCGCCGCGGGGGCCCGCGACGTGCAGGGCGTCTCCGTCGTGACGCACCGCGCGCCTGCTGGAACGTCCGCCGATGACCTGCGTAAACTCGCCCTCGACGTGCGCGGGCGGTTCCCGGCCGACCGGGCCGCGGTGGTTGTCGTGGCCGGTGTGCCCGCCGATCGGCCAGTGGTCGTCGCCGTCGTGAACGAGGCGGGGCGCGGGCGTGGCCTGAAGGCAGGGCAACTGGTCGGTGTCGCCGCCAAGGCGCTTGGGGGTGGCGGTGGCGGCAAGGACGATGTCGCGCAGGGCGGCGGAGCCCGTCCGGAGGCGATCGGCGACGCGCTGCGCGCCGTCGAGGAGACCATCTCCTCAGCCCTGTGAGACCGGGTGTGCGCCTCGGCGTCGACGTCGGATCGGTCCGGGTCGGCGTGGCCCGCAGCGACCCCTCGGGATTGCTGGCCACGCCGGTCGAGACCGTACGGCGCGGCCGGGGAGACCTGGACCGGATCGCGGCGATCAGCGCGGAGCACGAGGCCGTCGAGGTCGTCGTGGGGCTGCCCACCTCCTTGTCGGGGCGGGAGAGTCATGCCGCCGCGGCTGCGCGGGACTTCGCCGGCCTGCTCGCGGCACGGCTCGCGCCGGTGCCGGTCCGGCTGTTCGACGAGAGGCTGACCACGGTCACCGCCCAGCGGGGGCTGCGCTCCAGCGGTGTGCGGGCCAGGAACCAGCGCGACGTCATCGACCAGGCGGCGGCAGTCGTGCTGCTGCAGGCCGCTCTCGACGCCGAGAGGGCCACCGGCCGGCCGCCGGGGCACCCGGTCGAGCCTCCGGGTGAGCGCCCCGTCCATGGCGGGCGATCCGGATGAGGCATCAGGCGGGCGTGGCCGGCGGGCGCGGATGGTCGCGCTCGGCGGCGCCGCCCTCGTGGCGGGCGTGGTCGTGCTCGGCGTGCAGGCCGTCAGGCCGCTGATCGTTCCCGAAGACTTCCAAGGTCGCGGCGCCGGAGCGGTGACCGTGGAGATCGCCTCCGGCGCGACCGCGCGGGACGTCGCGCAGACGCTCGCCCGGGCGGGCGTGGTCGCCAGCGAGCGGTCGTTCGTGCGGGCGGTGGAGGCGCGGTCGAAGGCGGGCAGCCTGCGCCCGGGGCTCTTCCGGCTGAGGCGGGGAATGTCGGCTGCGGCGGCGCTCGAACTCCTCCTGGAGCCCACGTCCCGGGTGGTCAGGCGAGTGGTCATTCCCGAGGGGCTGCGCAACTCCGAGGCGCTGGCCAGGCTCGCGGCCGGGTCGGGCATCGCGCTCGCGGACTTCAAGAAGGCCGTCGCGGATCCGGGTCGTCTCACCCTTCCCGCGTACGCCGAGGGCCGGGTCGAGGGCTTCCTGTTCCCCGCCACGTACGAGGTCGAGGAAGCCACCACCGCGCACGATCTTTTGCAGAGCATGGTGGACCGGTTCGGTGTCGCGGCAGAGCACATCGGGCTGGAGAGGCGGGCGGCCGAGGTCCACCTGACACCGCTTCAGGTGGTCATCGTGGCCGGCATCGTGCAGGCCGAGGGCGGCCGGGAAGCCGACTACCCGAAGATCGCCAGGGTCATCTACAACCGGCTCGCCCGGGGCGCCAAGCTGGAGATGTGCAGCACGGTCCTGTACGCGCAGGGGCGAAGGACGCTGAAGATCACGGAGCGGGACACCAGGGTGGACTCGCCGTACAACACCTATCGGCACGGGGGTCTGCCGCCGGGAGCGATCAGCAATCCGGGGGAGAGCGCGATGCTGGCCGCGCTCCAGCCGGCGAAAGGTGATTGGTTCTGGTTTGCCACTACTGACCCAGGCCGTAGAATCACCAAATTCACAGACAAAGAAAGCGAGTTCGTGAAATATCGGGAAGAACTGAATCGATACCTCGGGGCCAACCACCAGTGAGTCTCCTTGGAATCCCCGCCGCGGCGATCACCGCGGACAAAAGGATCTAAGAAGACGATCTGGCTCCCCATGGCCCGGCCTTGAGGACTTCCCCACCCTCCCCCCGGGTGGCCCCACATATCAGGAGTGCCTGCCCATACCCTGGCGGAAACGTCGCCGGAGTAGGGGCGGTGAAGCGACCAATCCACGCCGGAACCCCCTCGGTTTGGCACTCTCGCTTGACGCGAGGCCGGTCGGACCGAGAGATTGGCCAGCGCACTATGAACGATCTCGACATGAACTTCCTGCTGGGCGCCGAGGATGACGACGGGTCTCCACGGCGCCGCTCCCGTGGTGGCGCCCGAACCCAGCGCACCCGCAGTCGCCGGCGCAGGACCCGCCAGCGGCGCAAGGGCTTCGCCGCGACCTTGTTCGCCATGGTCATCATCGTCGGCGTCCTGGGCGGCGCCGGTTACCTCGGCTACAACTGGGTCCGCGACCTCGTGATCCCCAAGGACTTCACGGGCACGGGGTCCGGTGAGGTCGTGATCGAGATCAAGGAAGGCGCCAGCGCCGGCGAGGTCGCGCAGACACTGGAGGACCAGGGCGTCGTGGCCAGCGCGCGGGCGTTCGTCAACGCCATCGGCGCGGCCGGCAAGAGCTCATCGCTGCAACCGGGCGAGTACACACTGCGCAAGGGCATGTCCGCGGAGTCCGCCGTGGCCCTGCTCGATCCCAAGAACCGGCTGCTCAACAAGCTGACCATCCGCGAGGGCCTGCGGCTGAGCAAGATCTTCACCGAGCTCTCCACCGCGACCGGCCGGCCCGTCGCGGAGTTCAAGCAGGCGGCCAAGGAGGACATCGGTCTGCCCGGCTACGCCAAGGGCAGACTGGAGGGCTTCGCGTTCCCCGCGACCTACGAGATCTCCCCGAAGCTGAGCGCGAGCGAGATCCTCGCGAAGATGGTCGATCGCTTCAACGAGACCGCCGATCGGATCGATCTGGACGGCCAGGCCGAGAAGCTCGGGCGGACGCCGAAGGAGATCATCACGATCGCCAGCATCATCCAGGCCGAGTCCGGCAGCCAGGCCGACATGCCGAAGATCGCCCGGGTCATCTACAACCGGCTCAACCGGAACCCGCAGATGAAGCTGGAGATGGACAGCACGCTCATGTACGGGCTCGGCAAGTACGGCATCGCGGCCAGCAACGCCGACCTGAAGAGCACCTCGGTGTACAACACCTACAGGCGCCTGGGCCTGCCGCCGGGCCCGATCGACAACCCCGGCGACCACGCCATCGAGGCGGCGCTGAACCCCGCCGAAGGGAACTGGATCTACTTCGTGACGACCGACCCCCAGAAGGGGATCACCAAGTTCACCGACAACGAGACGGAGTTCTGGAAGCTTCGCGAAGAGTTCAACAGGAACTACGGGTGAGGGCCGCCGTCCTTGGCTCGCCGGTCGGCCACTCGCTCTCCCCGGTCCTGCACCGTACGGCGTACGCCGAGCTGGGGCTCACGGATTGGCGGTATGACGCGATCGAGTGCGCGGAGGGGGATCTGGCCGGGTTCGTCGCGGCGATGGGCCCCGAGTGGGCGGGCCTGTCGCTGACGATGCCGCTCAAGCGCGTGGTGTTCGAGCTGCTGGACACGGTCTCGGACCTCGCGGTCCAGGTGGGGGCCGTCAACACGGTCGTGCTGCGGGACGGTGCCCGCCACGGGGAGAACACCGACGTCCACGGCATCGTCCAGGCGTTGTCCGAGGCCGGGATGCCGGCCCCGGACAGCGCCGCGATCCTGGGCGGGGGAGCCACCGCTGCCTCCGCTCTCGCCGCGCTGCGCGAGATGGGCCTGCGCCAGGTCGCCCTGGTCGTCCGCGCGCCCGCCCGAGCCTCCGAAACCCTCGCCGTTGCCGATCGGCTGGGCGTGGCGGTGACCGTGCAGACCTTCGACAAGTTCGATACCGACGTCGACCTCGTCTTCTCCACGCTGCCGTCCGGGGCCGCGGACGCCGTCGTCCGGTCGATCGCCGAGTCGAAGGCGGTCGTTTTCGACGTCGTCTACTCGCCGTGGCCGACGGCGCTGGCGAGAGCCGTACAGGACCGGGCGGGGACCGTGATCGGCGGTTTCCCGATGCTGCTCCACCAGGCCGTCCGCCAGGTGGAACTGATGACCGGGCGGGCCGACGTGCCCGTTGAGGCCATGCGAGCGGCCGGCGAGGCCGAACTGCTGAGACGGGCCGCGACGGAATAGTTCGGGACCGCCTTCAGATTGTGGTAGTGTTGCACATCGATCGGTCCGGCATGCCAGCTGGACGCGCAAGCGGAGGCCACCTCCCACCTGATCTGCCGAAAGGCGGACGGGTCCAGGATCACACCGGAGTTTTCTGGATGAGAGCTCAGTGACCCCGCATGCGTGGCGTGCGGGGTTTTTGCGTTTCCCGCACGATCGAGCACTAAGCGGCAGTCCCTTGGAGGTCCCATCAGCACCGAGCCCCGCATCAACGATCGTATTCGCGTGCCCGAGGTCCGCCTCGTCGGCCCGAACGGCGAACAGGTCGGCATCGTCTCCATCGGCGATGCGCTGAAGCTGGCCCAGGAAAACGATCTCGACCTGGTCGAGGTCGCGGCGACGGCCCGCCCGCCCGTCTGCAAGCTCATGGACTACGGCAAGTTCAAGTACGAGTCGGCCATGAAGGCGCGCGAGGCTCGCCGCAACCAGGCGCATACGATCATCAAGGAGATCAAGCTCCGGCCCAAGATCGACCCGCACGACTACGAGACCAAGAAGGGTCACGTCGTGCGATTTCTCAAGGCCGGGGACAAGGTCAAGGTCACGATCATGTTCCGGGGCCGCGAGCAGTCCCGGCCGGAGCTGGGTTTCCGGCTGTTGCAGCGGCTCGCCGAGGACGTCACCGAGCTGGGCTTCGTGGAGTCGCAGCCCAAGCAGGACGGCCGAAACATGATCATGGTGATTGGCCCGCACAAGAAGAAGGCCGAGGCCAAGGCCGAGAAGGCGGCGGCCAAGGCGCAGCGCGCCGCGGAGCCGGCGGCGGAGGAATCCGCACCGGCCGAATGACGCGCACGGTCTGAGGGCTACTCGGACAACGCACGGAAGCCGAGACCGGGACGGTCTCGCAGAGCCAGGCACGCCGTTGGCTCGGGTTACCGGCCCGGGACATCGGCACGGAACAACGAGGGAGAGACGGCTGAGATGCCGAAGATGAAGACGCACAGTGGTGCGAAGAAGCGGTTCCGGGTCACCGGCTCCGGCAAGATCGTTCGCCGGCGGGCCAACCGGAAGCACCTTTTCGAGCACAAGCCGTCCACCCGTACGCGCCGGCTCGAGGGCGATGTCGTCATCTCCGACGCAGACGCCAAGAAGATCAAGAAGCTGCTCGCGAAGTAACGACCCCCGGGGAGACAGAACAACATGGCACGCGTGAAGCGGGCGCTCAACGCCAAGAAGAAGCGCAGGGTCGTCCTCGAGCGGGCGAGCGGCTACCGGGGTCAGCGGTCGAGGCTGTACCGCAAGGCCAAGGAGCAGATGCTCCACTCGATGACCTATGCGTACAGGGACCGCAAGGACAAGAAGGGCACCTTCCGGCGCCTTTGGATCCAGCGCATCAACGCGGCGGCCCGCGCGAACGGCATCACCTACAACCGGTTCATCCAGGGTCTGCGTCTCGCGGGCATCGAGGTGGACCGCAAGATCCTCGCCGACCTCGCGGTGAACGACAGCCAGACCTTCGCCACGCTGGTCGAGTCCGCCAAGAAGGCGCTTCCGGCCGACGTCAACGCGCCGGTCGCCTAGTAAGTACCTAGCGCTGTTCCAGTGAGGGCCCGTCGTCATCGGCGGGTCCTCATTCACTTGTGACGGGGGAAGGCATGGCGGGATCCCAGCTCACCAACATCAAGTCGCCGCGGGTCAAGGCCGCCCGGAGGCTGACCAAGCGCGCCTTCCGGGATCGGGACCGGGCCTTCCTCGCGGAGGGGCCGCAGGCGGTCCGTGAGGCGCTCGCTCTCGACGGCGTCACGGTGGAATTGTTCGCCACCGCCGAGGCCGAGGCGCGGCATCCCGAGATCATCGCCGCCGCCGCAGCGGCCGGGGTGCCCGTGCTCGGGGCCAGCGGCGAGGTGATGGCCGAGCTGGCGCAGACCGTCACGCCGCAGGGCCTGATGGCCGTCTGCCGGTTCGTTCACGTCCCGCTCGCCGAGGCCGTGCCGCCGGGCGCGGGGCTGGTCGCGCTGCTCGCCCACGTCCGCGATCCCGGCAACGCCGGCACGGTGCTCCGTACGGCTGACGCCGCCGGGGCCGACGCGGTGGTCTTCACCGACGCCTCCGTGGATCCGTACAACGGCAAGTGCGTGCGGGCGAGCGCGGGAAGTTTGTTCCACCTGCCGGTCGTGACCGGATCTCCGGTAGCGGAGGCGGTGCGGCACGTGCGCGCGGCGGGGCTGCGGGTGCTCGCGGCCGACGGGGCGGGGAAGGGCACGCTGGACGACGTCGACCTGGCCGGACCGACCGCGTGGCTGTTCGGGAACGAGGCGTGGGGGCTGCCGCCCGAGCTCCTGGAGCTGGCCGACGAAGTGGTCCGCGTGCCCATCTACGGACGAGCCGAGAGCCTCAATCTGGCCACCGCCGCCGCGGTCTGCCTGTACGCGTCCGCACGTGCGCAACGGCAGACCTTACATTCCGTAGAAGATCCCCGTACCCCGTCGGCTTGACGCTGCTGCTGGTCGCTGGAAACCCGCTATTGTCGGCCTTGACGGGTCGAGGAGGCAATTTCGTGCGAGGTGACGTCACCCCCTGTGGCACCCCCCAACGGGTAGCCGAGGGGAGTGCGCACATCTGCGTGGACGAGCTCCCGGACGGGGTCGTCATGGTGGACCATGAAGGCCTGGTGATGGTCGTCAACCGGGCGGCCGAGCGGCTGGCCGGGGTCAGCCGGCAGGCGGCGGTGGGCAGGCCCGTGAACGAGGTCCTCCCGTTACGTGACCACGAGGGCCGTGACTGGTGGAAGTGGCTCGACCCCCATGGCGGCCTGCGGACGCGGACCCGCCAGCCGGAGCGCCCGCTGCACCTGCCCGGTCACCAGGAGCTGCTGGTCTCGGCCAGTTTCGTCCGGGAACCCGAGCGCGGCGGCCCGGTGAGCCGCGTCGTGGTCACGCTGCGGGACGCGGCGGCCAGGGCCCGGGTGGAGCGCAGCCGCGCCGACCTCGTCTCCACCGTCGCCCACGAGCTCAGATCCCCGCTGACGAGCGTGAAGGGCTTCACCGCGACCCTCATCGCCAAGTGGGAGCGACTGACCGACGCGCAGAAGCTGGTCATGCTGCAGACGGTCAATTCCGACGCCGATCGGGTCACCCGGCTGATCACCGAGCTGCTCGACGTCTCGCGCATCGAGTCGGGGCGCATGGAGGTCCACCGCCAGATCGTGGACATCCCGGCGCGGGTCCGCCGGATCATCGCCGGGCGGGTGGCCGCGGGGGAGCGGGAGGACCGGTTCCTGCTGGAGATCCGCGGCGAGCTGCCGGAGACCTGGCTCGACCAGGACAAGATCGACCAGATCCTGAGCAACCTGCTGGAAAACGGGGTGCGTCACGGACGCGGTACGGTGACCATAGTCGTGGAGCCCATCGAGTGGGGAGTGGCCGTGTCCGTGCGTGACCAGGGTGAGGGTGTCGCACCCGAGCTGGTCTCGCGCGTCTTCCGGCAGTTCTGGCGCGGCAACGGCCGCCGCCGCGGCGGCACCGGGCTCGGCCTGTTCATCGTCAAGGGCCTGGTCGAGGCGCACGGCGGCACGATCAGCGTGCAGCGCGCCCCGGGCGGCGGCGCCGAGTTTCGATTTACCGTGCCCACCGGCACTCCTGATTTCGCCTGATCTCAGACCGGTGGGCCACGCCACTAGACTCATGCACGCTCAAGCCCTGAACACGGAGCTTTCTCTTGTCGAACACCTATGACCCGGTCGAGGTGACGCCCCTGCACGCCGACGAAGTCGCGCGGGCACAGGACGACGCCCTCGCCGCGATCGCCGCGGCGCGCGACCTCGACGACTTGAAGCAGGTACGGCTCGCGCACGCCGGCGACCGCTCGCCGATCGCGCTGGCCAACCGCGAGATCGGCGCGCTGCCCCCCGCCGCCCGAGCGGAGGCGGGCAAGCGGATCGGCGGCGCCCGCAAGGCGGTCGGTGAGGCGCTCGCGGCCCGCCAGGCCGAGCTGGAGGCCGAGCGCGACGAGCGGGTCCTCATCGAGGAGACCGTCGACGTCACGCTGCCCTGGGACCGCGCCCCCCGTGGCGCCCGGCACCCCCTGACCACGCTGCAGGAGCGCGTCGCGGACGCGTTCGTCGCCATGGGTTACGAGGTGGCCGAGGGTCCCGAGCTTGAGGCCGAGTGGTTCAACTTCGACGCGCTCAACATCGCCCCCGATCACCCGGCCCGCTCCGACCACGACACGTTCTTCGTGGAGAGCGCCGACTCCGGCAAGGTGCTGCGCACCCAGACGTCGCCCGTCCAGATCCGCGCGCTGCTGTCGCGCCGGCTCCCGGTCTACGTGATCTCGCCGGGCAAGGTGTTCCGGACCGACGAGCTCGACGCCACGCACACGCCGGTCTTCCACCAGGTCGAGGGCTTGGCGGTCGACAAGGGCCTCATGATGGCCCACCTCAAGGGCACCCTCGACCGGTTCGCCGAGGTCATGTTCGGCGAGGGGATCACGACGCGGTTCCGGCCCAACTACTTCCCGTTCACCGAGCCGTCCGCCGAGATGGACCTGCGCTGCTTCGTCTGCCGCGGCGCCTCCGCCGCCCCGGGCAACCCGCCCTGCCGCACCTGCAAGTCGGAGGGCTGGATCGAGTGGGGCGGCTGCGGGATGGTCAACCCGCGCGTGCTGATCGCCTGCGGCGTCGACCCGGCGGTCTACTCCGGCTTCGCCTTCGGCATGGGCATCGAGCGGACGCTGATGTTCCGCCACAACGCCGAGGACATGCGGGACATGGTCGAGGGCGACATCCGCTTCACCCTGCCGTTCGGAATGGAGGTCTGATGAAGGTCCCGCTTTCATGGCTGCGGGAGTTCGTCGATCTCCCCCCGGTCACGGCGCACGAGGTGGCCGACAGGCTCACCGCCGCCGGTCTCAAGCTCGAGTCGATCTCGTCGTACGGCCACGAGATCAAGAACGTGGTCGTCGGTCAGGTCCTCGAGATCGAGGAGCTCACCGAGTTCAAGAAGCCCATCCGGCACTGCCGGGTCGAGGTGGGGGAGGCCGCGCCGCGTGAGATCGTGTGCGGCGCCGTCAACTTCGCCGTGGGCGACGTGGTGCCGGTGGCGCTGCCCGGCGCGGTCCTGCCCGGAGCCAATCCCGGCGAGCACTGGGAGATCGGCTCCAGGAAGACCTACGGCCGGTTGTCCGACGGCATGATCTGCTCGGAGGCCGAGCTCGGCATCGCCGAGTCCAGCAGTGTCAATTCCTCCCACCACCCCACACACGGCATCCTCGTGCTGCCGCCCGACACCCCGATCGGCGCGGACGTGGTCGAGCTGCTGGGCCTGCGCGACGACGTGCTCGAGCTGGAGATCACGCCGGACTGTGGCTACGCGCTGTCGATCCGGGGGGTCGCCCGGGAGGCGGCCACGGCGTTCGGCGTGCCGTTCCGCGATCCCGCCGACGCGGAGCGGCCCGTCGCGGCGGGCACGTCGTGGCCCGCGTCGATCGCCGACCCGACCGCCTGCGACCGGTTCGTGCTGCGCTCCGTATCCGGCTTCGACCTCGCCGCCGAGAGCCCGCTCTGGATGCGCGTACGGCTCACGCGCGCCGGGATGCGGCCCGTCTCGCTGGCCGTCGACGTCACCAACTACGTGATGCTGGAGCTCGGCCAGCCGCTGCACGCCTTCGACCGCTCCCGCCTGTCCGGCGAGATCGTCGTACGGCGGGCGCTTCCCGGGGAGACCCTGGAGACGCTCGACCATGTCACGCGCAAGCTGCATGACGAGGACATCCTGATCACCGATGACTCGGGGCCGATCTCGATGGCCGGCACGATGGGGGGGCTGCACACCGAGATCTCCGGTGCGTCCACCGACATAGTGATCGAGGCGGCGCACTTCTCCGCCACCGGCATCGCGCGCGAGTCGCGCCGCCACAACCTGGTCAGCGAGGCGTCCAAGCGGTTCGAGCGGGGCGTCGACCGCGAGCTGCCCCTGGCCGCGTCCTGGCGTGCGGTTCAGCTCCTGGTCGAGCTGGGCGGCGGCACGGCCGATCCCGGCGTGACACACGCGCAGATCGATGTCGCACCGGTCACGATCACCATCCCGGCAGATCACCCCGACCGCGTCGCGGGCGTGCCGTACGGGCGGGAGACCGTGATCCAGCGGCTGGAGCAGGTCGGCTGCGTGGTCGTCGAGGGCGCTGTCGCGGCCTCCGATGGTGGTCACGGCGTGGCGGCGACCGGTGTGGTGTCCACGGGCGATCTGCACGAGAAGCTCGCCGTCCAGGGCGACGACCTGATCACCGTCACTCCGCCGTCGTGGCGGCCGGATCTCACCGACCCGAACGACCTGGCCGAAGAGGTCATCCGGCTCGAAGGCTACGAGCGGCTGCCGTCCGTGCTGCCCGCCGCTCCGGCCGGAGCGGGGCTGACCGAGGTGCAGCGGCTGCGCCGCCGGGTCGGCCGGGCTCTCGCCCTGTCGGGCTACGTCGAGGTGCTGTCTTACCCGTTCATCGGCGCTCGTGATCTGGACAACCTGCAGCTTGCGGCGGATGACGCGCGCAGGCGGGTCACCCGGCTGGTGAACCCGCTCAGCGAGGACGAGCCGTTCATGCGGACGACGCTGCTGCCCGGCCTGCTGAAGACGCTGGTCCGCAACGTGGGGCGGGGCGCGAGCGACGTCGCGCTGTTCGAGACCGGGCTGGTCTACCGGCCCCGGCCGGCTGCCCCGGCGAAGGCGCCCATCCTCGCGGTCGACCGGAGGCCGACCGAGGAGGAACTCGGGCGGATCGAGGCCGCGCTGCCCGAGCAGCCGGTGCGCGTCGGGGTCGTCCTGGCCGGTGAGTTCGAGCGATCCGGATGGTGGGGCAAGGGGCGCCAGGCCTCGTGGTCGGACGCCATCGAGGCGGCCCGCACGATCGCCCGGCAGGCCGGAGTGGAGCTCGGCATCCGCGCCGACCAGCACGAGCCGTGGCATCCGGGCCGGTGCGCCGCCCTGTACGCGGGGGACACGCTCGTCGGCCACGCCGGTGAGCTCCACCCGCGCGTCGTCGAGGCGTACGGGTTGCCGCCGCGGGCGGCCGCCATGGAGCTGGAGCTGTCGGGCATCACGCCTTCGGGGCCCGTCGAGACGCCCGCCGTCTCGGCCTATCCCGTCGCGACGCAGGATGTGGCGCTGATCGTGCCGGCGTCCGTGCCGGTCGCCGCCGTGGAGGCCGCGCTGCGCGAGGGCGCGGGCGAGCTGCTGGAGTCGATCAGGCTGTTCGACGTCTACACGGGTGAGCAGGCGGGCGCGGGCAACAGGTCCCTGGCCTACACGCTGCGCTTCCGTGCGGCGGACCGGACGCTCACGGTCGAGGAGACGACCGCGGCGCGCGACGCGGCCGTGGCCCTCGCCCAGGAGCGGACCGGAGCCCAGCTCCGCGGGGCCTGAGCTCCTCGATCTGGAAGCGGATCGCCGGAGGGAACACCGGCAACCAGCCCGGCCGCCGGTGTTCCCCGGCCGTCGGGTCGGCTGGTCGCCGGATTCCACGGCCGCTCCGGCGACGGGCTGAACAACGGCGGCGTCATCCACACCAAGCGCTGGCCGTCCCCCGACGTCCTGTTACGGCTCCCGCATGGGCGGGAGCCTTACAGCACCGACGCCGAATCTCAGAGCCGGTCGATCTCGGTGAGGTCGATGTCGATCTCGAAGGGGAGAGAGATCTTGAGACGGTCGTGATAGATGCCGATGAGGGCGTAGCTCTTCGAGGCGGGGTCGAGTTCGTAGACGTACACGGTCGGCCGCCCGGCCTGGTTCTCCACCCGCCAGAAGTGTGGCAACCCCGCCTCGGCATAGAGAAGCGGCTTGCGCTTACGGTCGCGCTCCTCCGATTCCGGCGAGACGACCTCGATCGCGAGCACCACGTCCGCCGCCTGATAGGCCGTCTGGTCCGGACCTTGCTCGGCCTCCGCATGGATGACACTCACATCCGGCTCAGGACGCTGGCGCAGTCCCAAGATGATGCTCATCTCGCGGCGCACCCGTAGATGGGCGGGAAGCGCTCGCCGTAGTCCGTCAGTGAGGAGATCGACGGCCCGCATGTGGAAGGAGGCTTGGGGGCTCACGAAGACCAAGCTTCCATCAATCAACTCTGTGTGCGCAGGCAAATCCGGAATGTGATCGAGATCGGCCGCACTAAAGCCCTCGGGGGGCGGAAACGCCCAATCGGGGAGTCGCGGCGAGTCGCACATCACTTTGCTCCGCACCTCAACTTTCATGTGCTCACCGTAGCAACGCCGCGTATCTCGCCGCGTCCAACCTGGAAGATTCCCTTCAAGCGGACACTCAACGCGCCTCGAAGACCATCAGGCTCAGGCGGCGGTGGGCTCTTCGGCGCGGCGAGCGCGCTCGGCGAGCGCGTATTCGTCGGTGCGGGCGTCGTAGCCGCGGAACTTGGGCAGGACCGCGGCCATCAGCGCCACCGCGCCCATGCAGAGCAGGCCGCCCGCGCCGAGCGAGAAGCGGGTGCCGCCCCAATGGGCCATGAAGCCGGCGCGGGTGTCTCCCAGCATCGGCCCGGTCGAGTAGGACAGCAGCTCGATGCCGGCCAGGCGGCCGCGGTACTCGTCGGGAATGGTCTGGTTCCAGATCGTGCCGCGGAACAGCCCGCTGACCATGTCGGCGCCGCCCGCGATGGCCAGGAACACGAAGACCAGCCAGATGTTCGGCATCAGGGCGGCGATCGCGACGGCGACGCCCCACAGGGCCGCGGAGACGATCACGGCGAGGCCGTGGCGGTGGACGTGGCGGGTCCAGCCCGAGGTCAGCGAGGCGATCACTGAGCCGACGCCCCCGGCGGCGTAGAGGAGGCCCAGTGCCTTGGGCGCGCCGAGATCGTCGGCGAGGAACGGGAACAGCGCGTTCGAGCTGGCGAACGCCATCGCCGCGATGTCGACGAGGTAGGTGCCCATCAGATCCGGTCGCCTGAGGGCGTAGCGGACGCCCTCGGCCAGCGAGCGCAGCGACGCCGGTGTCGCCTCCTGTGACCTCGCCACGGACCGCACTCTGACCAGCAGGACGAGCGAGATCAGGAACGAGACGATGTCGACGCCGTACGTCACGGCGAGACCGAACGACGTGACCACGAGGCCGCCGACGGCGGGCCCGACGATCACGGCGCCGTTGCGCACCAGGCCCTGCAGCGCGAACGCGGCCGTCATCTGGTCGAGCTTGAGCACCCGGTTGACGATCGCCTGCTCGCTCGGCCCCCGGACGCTGGAGAGCCCGGCGGCCAGGGCGCCCGCCACGTAGAGCACCCAGACCTGCGGATTCGGCAGCATCGCGTTGACCAGCAGCAGGATCGAGGCGAAGCAGAGCCCGATCTCCGAGAAGATGACGATCTTTCGCCGGTCGAGCGCGTCCGCGATGGCTCCGCCCCACAGGCCGCACACCACCATCGGCACGAACTCCGCGAGGCTGACCAGGCCCACCGCGACGTACGAGCCGGTGAGCTGCTTCATCTGGTACGGCACGGCCACCATGGTGACGGCGGTGCCGAGCAGGGTGATCAGGCCGGAGCCGAGCAGCAGGCGGAAGTCGCGTGAGTCGCGCAGCGGGCTCAGGTCGAGCCGCAGGCGGCGGGCCAGGGCCCGGAACGATCGATCGGAACTTTCTGCCACGAAGCGCTATATTGGCCGGTTCTCTGATCGCCGGGCAAACGATTATCACGTCGTGAGACGCGCGCCCGGATGGGGCGTCCAGGTGTGATGTCTCATGAGGTCGGTTCCACGAGATTTTCGATCGTGAGCTGCTGCGGGTAGTTGTCGAGCGGTTCGGGCGGATGCTCGAATTGGCCAGGCAGTGGCGCGATAGTCCGGCCTCGGCAGCAACGTGCGCGATCGGCCGGCCAGCGTCGATCCGCAGGCACAACCGCAGACGTCCCTCGGGGGTCAGCGGTGCGTTCCGGTGCCCCCTGCTGTTGGCGCTCCTGACTCGGCACAGCGCGTGTTGTCAGGGTTCGCCACGGCCGAGTACCGGCATGAGGTGACCTTGCGGATCCACGGGACCGTTGAGCAGATCCGCGCCCACCTTCCCGCCAGCGTCGCGAGCCTGGAGGAGCACGCGCCCACGGCAGGCAAGGACCGGGCGACCGAGCGCTGGCTGCGCGTCGAACTACGGGCGGAGCGGCTCGACTGGTTGCCTCCGGCACTCGCCTCACTCGACCGGCCGTTCGTCATCGAGCACCCCGATGAACTGCGCGACCTCGTCATCGCGCTCGCCGATCGCCTCGCGTCCTACGCCCGCCAAGCCTGACAGCGAGGAACCAATGTCATGAGACGGCACATCTAGGCGCCGAGGATCTGACGGCGGAGCCGGGTCTTGAGGATCTTGCCGCCCGGGTTGCGGGGGAGCTCCGTCTCGTGGAACCAGATCGTCGCCGGCACCTTGAAGGCGGCGATCCGGTCGCGCAGGAAGTCCTGCAAATCCTGCGCCGGCACGTCGAAGCCGGGCTTGAGCCGGACCACGGCGCCGACCTGCTCGCCCAGCTCGTCGTCCGGCACGCCGATCACGGCGGCGTCGTCGACGGCGGGATGCTCGAACAGGGCGGCCTCGACCTCCGCGCAGTAGACGTTCTCGCCGCCCCGGATGACCATGTCCTTGGCGCGGTCGACGATGTAGACGAAACCGTCGGAGTCCACCCGGGCGAGGTCGCCGGTGTGCAGCCAGCCGTTCACGAAGGTCTCGGCGGTGGCCTCCGGCCGGTTCCAGTAGCCCATGATGACGATCGGCCCGCGCAGGCACAGCTCGCCGACCTCTCCCACCGGCAGCTCGTCCCCCAGCGGATCACAGATCTTCGCGTCCACGACCGCCATCGGCAGGCCGATGCTCTCGGGCCTGGCGATGTAGTCCTTCCCACTGTTGAAGATGGCCAGCGCGGTGGTCTCGGTCATGCCGTACCCGTTGGCGGGCACGCGGTCGGGCAGCAGCTCGTTGATCCGCTCCAGGAGCTTGGGCGGGGCGGGCGCGCCGCCGTACGAGATCCCGCGGAGGCTGGAGATGTCGTATGCGCCGAACGACGGGTGCGAGAGCAGCTGCCAGGCGTTGGTCGGCACGCCGCTCATGGCGGTGACCTTCTCGCGCTCGATCAGTCCGAGCGCCCGCTCGGGGTCCCACTTGTACATGAGCACCAGCCCGCCGCCCGTGAACATCGTGGGCATGAGTACGGCGAAGCAGCCGGTGACGTGGAACAGGGGCACGGCCAGCAGGGTGATCCGCCGCTCGCCGGCGGAGGCCGAGGGGTCCCTGCCGGCGAGGGCGGCGGAACGCAGCAACGCGTACGCCACCGACATCGGCGCCTGCCCGAGGTTGCGGTGGCTGCCGAGAGCGCCCTTGGAGCGGCCGGTGGTGCCGGAGGTGTAGAAGATCGTCGCCGGGTCCTCCGGGCCGATCTCGACCGGTGGCAGGGTGACGTCGCCGCGCACCTCGCCGAGCACGTCGGTGAAGTGCCGCGCACCTTCGACGCCGGAGCCGCGGGCGACGATCGTCGGGATGCCGATGCTCGCGAGGCGCTCCGCGCGCTCGCCGTCGGCGATCAGCACCGTCGCGCCCGAGTCGGCCAAGCCGTATTCCAGCTCCGGCCGGGTCCACCACGCGTTGAGCGGCACGGCCATCGCCCCGACGGCCAGCGTCGCCGAGAACGAGACGATCCATTCGGGGTAGTTGCGCATCGCGATCGCGACCCGGTCGCCCTTCCGCACGCCGTAGTCGTCGACGAGCCGCCGGGCGAGCGTGGCCGCGAGACGGAAGTGTTCCTCATAGGTGAGTTCTTCGTCCTCATAGACGACGAAGACCTTCTCCCCGTGGAATCGGCTCATCTCCAGCATGGCGCGGAACGTGGCGGGAGCGTGCTTCCACGCGCGGACCCCGTCGCCCAGCTCCTCCATCTCGAAGAGCTGGCCGGACGCCGTGAGCCGGGCTCGAACCTCGTCATGCGTGATCGCCATGCTGCCGCTCTCCTAATGCACTGGGAATGTCACAATACCGACCAGTAGGTACGGTTGCCAGTGTCCACGATCCGAAACGCCGCTTGCATGGTCATGCTAACAAGTGCATACTTACCGAGGGTAAGAACATGTGCATATCCGTATGACCATGCAGGGGTGGCGAATGAGAGCGGCGATAGCCGGAGCGAGCGGGTACGCGGGGGGCGAGCTACTCCGGTTGCTGCTCGGCCATCCCGGCATCGAGATCGGCGCGCTGACGGCCGGCTCCAGCGCGGGGACCCGGCTCGGCGAACATCAGCCGCACCTTCCGCAGCTCGCGGATCGGGTCATCGAGGACACCACGCCGGAGACCCTCGGCGGGCACGACGTCGTCTTCCTCGCGCTCCCGCACGGCCAGTCGGCCGCCATCGCGGCGCGGCTCGGCGACAGCGCGCTGGTCGTCGACTGCGGCGCCGACTTCCGGCTCGAAAGCGCCGCCGACTGGGAGCACTTCTACGGCGGCGACCACGCCGGAACCTGGCCGTACGGCCTGCCCGAGCTCCCGGGCCGGCGTGAGGTGCTCCGGGGCACCCGCAGGATCGCGGTCCCCGGCTGCTACCCCACCTCCGCGACTCTCGCCCTCTTCCCCGCGTTCGCGGCGGGGCTGGCCGAACCCGACGTCGTCGTGGTCGCGGCGACCGGGTCGAGCGGCGCCGGGCGGTCCCTGAAGACCAGCCTGCTGGGCAGCGAGGTCATGGGCTCGGTCAGCGCCTACAACGTGGGCGGCGTCCATCGGCACACCCCCGAGATGGAGCAGAACCTCTCCTCGGTCGCCGGGCGGCCGGTCAGGGTCTCGTTCACCCCGACGCTCGCGCCGATGAGCCGCGGCATCCTCGCCACCTGTACGGCTCCCGCCGCCCCCGGCCTCACCGCCGGCGCGCTCCGGGAGGCGTACGCGACGGCGGTGAAGGACGAGCCGTTCCTCCACCTGCTGCCCGAGGGCGTCTGGCCCGCCACGGCGATGACCCTCGGCTCGAACATGGCGATGCTCCAGGTCACGCACGACCAGCGGGCCGACCGGGTGGTCGCCGTCATCGCGATCGACAACCTCACCAAGGGCACCGCGGGCGGCGCGATCCAGAGCGCCAACCTCGCCCTCGGCCTCCCCGAAGAGCTCGGCCTCCCGCTCACGGGAGTCAGCCCGTGAGACGACGTCGTGAGGGGAACCGGCCCGCGGACCCGGAAGGCGTACAGAACTGAACCCTGTCAAAAACACTGCCTTGAACTCTGGCGTGAATCCTGTCGACTGAATCTGTCGAGTGAACGCTGTCGAGTGAACTTGCCGAGGAGACAAATGAGTGTGACCGCCCCTCTGGGCTTCCGGGCCGCGGGCATCGTCGCGGGCATCAAGACCGGTGGAGCCCGCGACCTCGCCCTCGTGGTCAACGACGGCCCGTCGCGAGCGGCGGCGGGAGTGTTCACCCGCAACCGCGTGAAGGCCGCCCCCGTCATCTGGTCCGAGCAGGTCCTCAGTGGCGGCCGGGTCAAGGCGGTGATCCTCAACTCGGGCGGCGCCAACGCCTGCACCGGGCCGATCGGCTTCCAGGACACCCACATCACCGCCGAGAAGGTGGCCGAGGCGCTCCAGGACTCCGCCGCCGACATCGCGGTCTGCTCCACCGGCCTCATCGGCGAGCGGCTGCCCGTCGACACCCTGCTCGCGGGCGTCGACGCCGCGGCCGCGCAGCTGTCCCGCGACGGCGGCCTGGCCGCCGCCGACGCCATCCGGACCACCGACACGGTCAGCAAGATCGCTTTCCGCCGCGGCGACGGCGGCTACATGGTCGGTGGCATGGCCAAGGGCGCGGGCATGCTCGCCCCGGCGATGGCCACCATGCTGTCGGTCATCACCACCGACGCGGACCTCACCTCAGAGCAGCTGGACGCCGTGCTGCGGCGGGCGACGAGCGTCACCTTCGACCGGCTGGACGCCGACGGGTGCATGTCCACCAACGACACCGTGCTGCTCCTCGCGAGCGGCGCCTCCGGCGTCGTCCCCGACCTGGAGGAGTTCGAGAAGAAGGTCACGGAGGTCTGCGCCGATCTCGCCCGGCAACTGCTGGTCGACGCCGAGGGCGCCTCGAAGGCCATCGCCATCGAGGTCGTGGGTGCGGCCAGCGTGGACGACGCGGTGACCGTCGGCCGCGCGGTGTCCCGCAGCAACCTGTTCAAGTGCGCCATCCACGGCGAGGACCCCAACTGGGGCCGGGTGCTCTCCGCCGTCGGCACCACGGACGCGGTGTTCGAGACCGACCGGCTGAACGTCGCGATCAACGGCATCTGGATCTGCCGCGGCGGCGCCGCAGGAGACGACCGGTCCAAGGTCGACCTGCGCCCCCGCGACGTGACGATCACGATCGACCTGTCGGCCGGCCCGCACTCGGCGACGATCCACACCACGGATCTCACCGCCGCGTACGTCCACGAGAACTCGGCGTACTCCTCATGAGGGCCAACGGGGCGCTCGACAAGGCGCACGCACTGATCGAGGCGCTGCCCTGGCTCGCCCGGTTCCACGGCGCGACCGTCGTCATCAAGTACGGCGGCAACGCGATGACCGAGGAGCACCTGCGGGAGAAGTTCGCCGACGACGTCGTCTTCCTCCGGTACGCCGGCCTGAAGCCCGTGATCGTGCACGGCGGCGGCCCGCAGATCCAGAAGCAGCTCGACCTCCTGGGAATCGACAGCCACTTCGTCTCCGGGCTGCGCGTGACCACCCCAGAAGCCATGCAGGTCGTCCGCATGGTCCTGGTCGGCCAGGTCAACCGTGACGTGGTCGGCCTGATCAACCGGCACGGGCCGTTCGCGGTCGGCATGTCCGGAGAGGACGCCCACCTGTTCACCGCCGAGCGCAAGCACGCCGTCGTGGACGGGGTCAAGGTCGACATCGGCCAGGTCGGCGAGATCGTCCGGGTCGAGGCGGGAGCCGTACAGGCCCTGCTGGACGACGGGCGCATCCCGGTCGTGTCGTCGATCGCGCGTGGCGAGGACGGCGGCATCTACAACGTCAACGCCGACACGGCCGCCGCCGCGCTCGCGGTGGCTCTCCAGGCGTCGAAACTGATCGTGCTCACCGACGTCGAGGGGCTGTACGCCGACTGGCCGCAGAGCCAGGAGGTCGTCAGCCGGATCGGCGCGTCCGAGCTGGCCGATCTGCTGCCGTCGCTGTCCAGCGGCATGGTGCCCAAGATGGAGGCGTGCCTCACCGCGGTCGAGGGCGGTGTGGCGCAGGCGCACGTGCTGGACGGCCGTGTGCCACACTCGGTGCTTCTTGAGATCTTCACCAACGAGGGCATCGGGACCATGGTCCTGCCCGGCCCCACCCCAGAGGCCACCATCCCGGAGAAGGAGTCGTCATGACCGCGCATGAGCGTTCGGACGCGCTGAGCGAGCGCTGGCAGGGCGCTTTCATGCCGAACTACGGCCTGCCCCCGGTGGTCCTCGCCCGCGGCGAGGGTTCCATGGTGTGGGACGTCGACGGCAACGCGTACCTGGACTTCATCGGCGGCATCGCGGTCAGCTCGCTCGGCCACGCCCACCCGGCGCTTGTCGAGGCCGTGTCCAAGCAGGTGGCGACACTGGCGCACACCTCGAACCTGTTCCTGCACGAGCCCGAGGTGCTGCTCGCCGAGCGGCTGCTCGGCCTCCTGAAGGAGCCCGCCAAGGTCTTCCTCGCCAACTCCGGGACGGAGGCCAACGAGGCCGCGCTGAAGATCGCCATCAAGTACGGCAAGACGCACGGCAGGACCTACTTCGTGGCGGCCGAGATGGGCTTCCACGGCCGCACGCTCGGCGCCCTGTCGCTCACCGGCAAGCCCTCGATCCGCGACCAGTTCGGGCCGTTCCCGCTCGACGTCCGGTTCGTCCCGTACGGCGACGCGGAGGCGCTGGAGAAGGCCGTGACCGAGGATTGCGCAGCGGTGTTCCTGGAGCCCACCTTGGGCGAGGGCGGCGTCGTGCCGCCCCCGGACGGCTACTTCAAGGCCGCCAGGGAGATCTGCTCCTCGGCGGGCGCGCTGCTGGTCGCCGACGAGATCCAGTCGGCCATCGGCCGCACCGGGCACTGGTTCGCCCACCAGGCCGACGGGGTCGTGCCCGACGTGCTGACCCTGGCCAAGGGGCTCGGCGGCGGCCTGCCGATCGGGGCGTGCGTGGGCTTCGGCGACGCCGGGACGATCTTCGCGAAGGGAGATCACGGATCCACCTTCGGCGGCAACCCGGTCTCGTGCGCGGCGGCGCTCGCCGTGCTGGACACGATCGAGCGCGACGGCCTGCTCGCGCATGTCGCGGCCGTGGGCCGGCAGCTCAGGGAGGGGATCGAGGCGACCGATCACCCGTTGCTCAAGGGCGTCCGGGGCCGTGGCCTCTGGCTGGCCGCCGTGCTCACCTCGGCGAAGGCCGCCGACGTCCAGGCCGCCGCGCAGCGGGCCGGTTTCCTGGTCAACGCCGTCCAGCCCGACGCCGTACGGCTCGCGCCCCCGCTCGTCATCACGTCCGCTCAGATCGAGTCGTTCCTCGACGCGCTCCCCGGCATTCTGGAGGCCGCAAATGACTAGCCACGGAGCGCACGTGAGGCACTTCCTGCGCGACGACGACCTGTCGCCCGCCGAGCAGGCCGAGGTGCTCGACCTGGCCGACGCCATGAAGAAGGACCGGTGGGGTCATCGCCCCTTCGCCGGCCCGCGGACCGTGGCCGTGCTGTTCGACAAGCCCTCGACCCGGACCCGGATCTCGTTCGCGGTCGGCATCGCCGAGCTCGGCGGCCAGCCGCTGGTCATCGACGGCGGCACCTCGCAGATGGGCCGGGGTGAGCTGATCGAGGACACCGCCCGCGTGCTGGAGCGGCAGGTCGCGGCGATCGTCTGGCGGACCTCGGGCCAGGAGCGGATCGAGGCCATGGCCGCCGCCTCCGGCGTCCCGGTCGTGAACGCGCTGACCGACGAGTTCCACCCCTGCCAGATCCTCGCCGACCTGCAGACGATCCGCGAGCACAAGGGCCACCTCCACGGCCTCACGCTCACCTATCTGGGTGACGGCGCCAACAACATGGCCCACTCCTACCTGCTGGGCGGGGCCACCGCCGGGATGCACGTGCGGATCGGGACACCCGCCGCGTACCAGCCCGACCCGTCGATCCTCGACCGGGCGGCCGAGATCGCCGCGACGACCGGCGGCTCCGTCGCCGTCCTCGCCGACCCGGCGGAGGCCGCGGCCGGCGCCGACGTGCTGGCCACCGACACGTGGGTCTCCATGGGGCAGGACGGCAAGGAGGAACGCGTCGCCGCCTTCACGCCCTACCAGGTCAACGCCGCGCTGCTGGCGCTCGCCGCCCCCGGCGCGATCGTGCTGCACTGCCTGCCCGCCTACCGCGGCCTGGAGATCACGGCCGACGTCGTCGACGGCCCGCAGAGCGTCGTCTGGGACGAGGCGGAGAACCGGCTGCACGCGCAGAAGGCGCTGCTCACCTGGCTGGTGCCGGAGACCGAGCGCGGGGCCCCGGTCGTCCCGGTCCAATCGGAGCCGACGACATGACCATCCCGCTCACCAAGGCCGCGCGGCACGCCCGGATCGTCGACCTGCTCACCCGGAACAAGGTCCGCTCCCAGCCGGAACTCGCCAAACTGCTGGCCGAGAGCGGCGTCGAGGTGACCCAGGCGACACTCTCGCGGGATCTGGACGAGCTGGGCGCCCTGAAGCTGAGGGCCGACGACGGGACGCTGATCTACGCCGTGCCGGGCGAGGGCGGCGGGCGGATCCCGCTCTACCGGACCGGTTCCGCGGAGAACCCCGACGCGCGCCTCCGCCGGATCGCGGAGGAACTGCTGGTGTCGGCCGACGCCTCGGCCAACCTGGTGATCCTCCGGACTCCGCCGGGAGCGGCCCATTTCCTGGCGTCGGCCATCGACCACGCCGACTGGGAGTCGATCCTCGGCACGGTGGCGGGCGATGACACGATCCTGGTGATCAGCCGTGACCCGCTCGGCGGCGACGTACTGGCCGAGTCGCTGCTGAGACTCACCGATCGACGTAGTTAGCCCGCGCCCGGGAACGGGCTCGGGACGCCCGTCAGGGCTGAGTGTGTTTCACGCGTGCCCCGGTTCCGGTGCGGAGCCGGGGCGCACGTCGGTTAAGGTCGGCTCTTGGATCGGGAGGGAGAACAACGGTGGCGGACAACAAGCCGATGAGGCTCTGGGGCGGCAGGTTCGAAGGAGGACCCGCGGACGCGCTCACACGCCTGTCGGTGAGCGTGCAGTTCGACTGGCGGCTAGCGCCGTACGACCTGCTGGCGTCGCGCGCGCACGCCCGCGTGCTGCATCGAGCGGGGCTGCTCACGCGGGAGGAGCTCGACCGCATGCTGGGCGCTCTCGACGATCTCGAGCGGGCCTGCAAGGCGGGGGAGTTCCGGCCGACCGTGGCCGACGAGGACGTGCACACCGCGCTTGAGCGGGGGCTGCTTGAGCGGCTCGGCACGCTCGGCGGCAAGCTGCGCGCCGGCCGCAGCCGCAACGACCAGGTCGCCACCGACCTGCGACTCTATCTCCGCGACCACGTCCGCACGATCGTGTCGCGGTTGGTCGAGCTGGAGACCGCGCTGATGAGCCAGGCCGAGGAGCACGCCTTCACCGCCGCTCCGGGCATGACCCATCTGCAGCACGCCCAGCCGGTGTCGTTCGGCCACCAGTTGCTCGCCCACGTGCACCCGCTGACCCGCGACGTCGACCGGCTGCGGGACTGGGACCGGCGTGCCGCGATCTCGCCGCTCGGCTCGGGCGCGCTGGCCGGCTCCTCGCTGCCGTTGGACCCTGTTGTGGTCGCCGCCGAGCTGGGCTTCGACGCGGCCGCGCCCAACTCGATGGACGCCGTCGCCGACCGTGACTTCGCCGCCGAGTTCCTCTTCTGCGCCGCCCTGATCGGCGTGCACCTCTCCCGGCTGGGCGAGGAGATCGTCCTGTGGGCCTCGCAGGAGTTCCGCTGGATCGAGATGGACGACGCCTACTCCACCGGCTCGTCGATCATGCCGCAGAAGAAGAACCCGGACGTCGCCGAGCTGGCCAGAGGCAAGAGCGGGCGCCTCATCGGCGCCCTCATGACCATGCTGACGACGCTGAAGGGCCTGCCGCTCACCTACAACCGCGACCTGCAGGAGGACAAGGAGCCGGTGTTCGACGCGGTCGACACGCTGCTGCTCGTGCTCCCGGCCGTGTCGGGCCTCGTGTCGACCATGCGGGTGAACACGGCCAAGCTCGAGTCGAGCGCGCCGGACGGATTCGCCCTCGCGACCGACCTCGCCGAGCTGCTGGTCCGCAAGGGCGTGGCCTTCCGCGACGCCCACGAGGCCGTCGGTCACCTGGTCGTCTGGTGCCAGGTCAACGACAAGGACCTGGGCGATCTGACGGACGACGAGCTGGCCAAGGTCTCGCCGCACTTCACGCCGGACGTCCGCGACGTCCTGAACGTCGCCGGAGCTCTCGCGGCACGCAAGGCCCACGGCGGCACCGCACCCGACCGTGTCCGAGACCAGCTCGCCGCTCTGCGCGAGACCGTCGACGGCCAGGCGGCATGGGCGAACGGCAGCTGACCGGGCTGTCCTCCGCCGGCAAGGAGCTGGACCGCGGCTTCTTCGACCGGCCGTCGCACGAGGTGGCCCCCGACCTGCTCGGCCGAGTGATCGTCCACGGGCCGGTGGCCGTCCGGCTGACCGAGGTGGAGGCCTACGGGCTTCCGGGCGAGGACCCCGCCTCGCACGCCTATCGCGGCGAGACCCCGCGCAACTCGGTCATGTTCGGGCAGCCTGGGCATCTCTACGTCTACTTCACGTACGGCATGCACTTCTGCGCGAACCTCGTCTGCATGCCGGAGGGCATCGGCTCAGCCGTGCTCCTCCGGGCGGGCGAGGTGATCGCGGGGTCCGACCTCGTCCGCTCCCGCCGCCTGCCGCCCGCCACGCCCACAGGCGACGGCCAGGACGAACGCCCGGCTCGCGTCATCCCGGAGCGGGATCTCGCGCGCGGGCCCGCCCGGCTCGCGGTGGCGCTCGGACTCGTCCGGGAACACAACGGGCTGGACTGCTGCTCGCCGGGCCCGATCCGCGTCTTCGAGGGCGACCCGGTGGCTCCGGCCCGGATCAGGAACGGCCCGCGCACGGGCGTCGCGACCGGCGCCGAGACCCCCTGGCGGTTCTGGATCGACGGGGATCCAACCGTCTCGCCCTACCGGGCCCACGTACGGCGCCGGCGCACGTAGCTCCTCATGGACTGCCGTGCCGTACCTCGAAAATGCGGATCCCGCCGCCTGCGGATGGCGGGCACGGCATTCGAGTGGCGATAGGGTTTCGTGGTCAGGCAGGCTTGTACGGGGGCGAAAGCCGTACATCAATCGATCAGTGAAAGCCAGGACCGTGACCGCTTCTTCGCGCAATCTCATGCCGACTTCTGGGATTGCTGACATCCTCGACGAGCTCGAATGGCGCGACGTCACCGCGCAGACCACCGATGCCGACGCGCTGCGCAAGGCACTGGCCGAGGGTCCGATCACGGTCTATGCGGGCTTCGACCCGACCGCGCCTTCACTCCACGTGGGAAACCTCGCCACGCTGCTGATCCTGACCCGATTCCAGAGGGCCGGGCACCGGCCCATCGGTCTCGTCGGAGGCGCAACCGGCCTCATCGGAGACCCCAGTGGCCGCAGCACCGAGCGTTCGCTGAACTCCTCCGAGATCGTCGAAGAATGGGTGGCCAGGATCCGGGTGCAGGTGGAGAAGTTCCTCTCCTTCGAGGAGGGGCCGACGGCCGCGACCCTGGTGAGCAACCTCGACTGGACGGCCGAGCTGTCGGCGATCGACTTCCTCCGCGACGTCGGCAAGCATTTCCCGGTCAACCGCATGCTGGCCAGGGAGTCCGTGGCGGCGCGACTGGGCGGTGAAGGGCTCAGCTACACCGAGTTCAGCTACCAGATCCTGCAGGCCAACGACTACCTGGAGCTCTACCGGCGGCACGGCTGCACGCTGCAGATCGGCGGCAGCGACCAGTGGGGCAACATCACCGCCGGCGTCGATCTGATCAGGCGGGTCGAGGGCGCGCACACGCACGCCCTTACCGGCAAGCTGATCACCAAGGCGGACGGCACGAAGTTCGGCAAGACAGCCGGCGGCGCCGTCTGGCTCGATCCGGCCCTGACCTCGCCGTACGCGTTCTACCAGTACTGGCTGAACGCCGACGACCGAGATGTGGTGCGTTTCCTGAAGGTCTTCACCTTCCGGACGCGGGAGGAGATCGACGAGCTCGAGAAGGCCGTGGCGGAGCGCCCCGCGGCGCGTGAGGCGCAGCGGGCGCTGGCCGCCGACCTGACGACGCTGGTCCACGGGGCCGACGAGCTGGCCCGTGTGATCGCCGCTTCGCGGGCCCTGTTCGGGCAGGGATCCCTGGACGAGCTCGACGCCCGCACACTCGGGTCGGCCCTGGCCGAAGTGCCGAACAAGGCGGACGTCTCGTCGCTGGGAGCGTCGTTCGTGGACCTGCTGGCCGAAAGCGGCCTGGTCGAGTCCAAGTCGGCCGCCCGCCGGGCCGTCCGGGAGGGCGGGGCCTACCTCAACAACGTAAAGATCACCGATGCGGACTATGTGCCGTCCGCGGACGACCTGCTGCACGGCCGCTTCCTGGTGCTTCGCCGGGGCAAGAAGACCATTGGCGGCATAGAGGTCGCCTGATCCTCGCGTACGGCCACGGCGCCCCCGGTCCGAAGGACGACCGGGGGCGTTCGCCATGTCCGGGGTCACGTCAACGGCCAAGATTCGCTGTGGGGAAGGTAACAGTCTTGTGGCCTGAGGGCCATGAGAGGCGCTCAATGCCTCCCTGACCTGGGATTTTATGCAGATGGCCGTGATTTGACGACGGGCCGGGTGTTGCCTAGTGTTCTCTTCGCCCCGGGAACAGCGGGACGCCGAAAGGCGGCCGGATCCCAGGGGCAAGCCACTCTGACAAGTCCCACGGATACGACGCTCGCGTCGAGTCTGGGTTCAGTCGTGATGTGCTCAAAGCATCCCAAAGAGGGTGATTGGACACGAAGCGGATGGCGGGGTAAGCTGGAGGGGTTGCCCTGGAAACAGGGTCTGCCGAGTGAGGTGGCTCCCGATGGGAGCAGCGCCGATGTTCGGATTGTCGAAGCGAAACGCCCCGGATCTGAAGGCCCTCGCAGGGTCGATGTGATGGTGGTCGCGTCCGTTTCTTGAGAACTCAACAGTGTGCTAAAAGCCAGTGCATGATGCACAACCCCGTCTACCCGCACGTGTGTGGGGGACGGATTCCTTTGGTTGACATCGCGTGCCGCCTTTTGGGTGGTGCGTGGGTGTTCAGCTGGGATAACTCGAAAACATTGTTTGGAGAGTTTGATCCTGGCTCAGGACGAACGC
>JBIOWF010000070.1:0-3586 GCA_044868295.1 Microtetraspora sp.
GCGACTCCTGAGCGTCGTGCTCTGCGCGCCGAGCTCGACCGCGCCGCGGCCGTCGTTCGTGCGGGACGCGCCCAGGCACGTCGCCCAGGTCGTCCTTGGCAACGACGAGGGGCCGACCTTCCCCGCACCCGCGGCAGCGCGGCCGTCGACGGCAATGGGTTGCCGGCTGCACCGATCGGACAGCCGATCTGGTTTAATGGCGCTGGGGAGGCTGCGATGCCGTTCGGTGGCCCGGTGCGGCCGAACGGCGCGCTCGCTTCGCCGGCGCCAATTGCGGAGGAGGCGCCATGAGCGTGCTGGCTCTGATCCTGGCCGGCGGCGAGGGGAGCCGCCTGAGCGTGCTGGGCGAGAAGCGCGCCAAGCCGGCCGTCCCGTTCGCCGGCAAGTACCGGATCATCGACTTCCCGCTCTCGAACGCCGTCAACTCGGGGCTCTACAGCGTCGCCGTGCTGACCCAGTACCGCCCGCACTCGCTCATGCACCACATCGGCATCGGCGAGCCGTGGGACCTCAACCGCCGCTGGCCCAACGGCGTGCAGATCTGGCAGCCCTACCGCGGGCGCCGCGACCAGGATTGGTACCGCGGCACGGCCGACGCGCTCTACCAGAACCGCGGCTTCATCGCCGATTACCGGTGCGATCAGGTGCTGGTCCTGTCCGGCGACCACATCTACAAGCAGGACTACCGGGATCAGCTCCGTTTCCACCAGGAGAAGGGCGCCGAGCTGACGGTTGCGGTGATGGACGTGCGCCCGGACGAGGTCCACCGCTTCGGCATCATGAGCGTCGGCGCCGACCGGCGCATCACCCGGTTCGTCGAGAAGCCGAAGCAGTCGGAGAGCACGCTGGCCTCGATGGGCATCTACGTCTTCAACACCGCCTTCCTGCTGCGGCACCTCGAGGAGGACGCGCGGGACCCCGCGTCAGCCCACGACTTCGGCAAGAACATCATCCCCGGCATGGTCGAGTCCCACTGCGTGTTCGCCTACCCGTTCCGCGGTTACTGGGTCGACGTCGGGACCGTCGCGGCGTACTGGGAGACCAACCTGGCGCTGTTGGACGACGATCCGCGCCTCGACCTCAACGACCAGAGCTGGGTGATCCACACGCGCTCGGAGGAGCGCCCGCCCGCCCGGTGCAGGCCCTCCGGCGAGGTTCGCAATTGCCTGCTCTCCAACGGCTGCGTCGTCAACGGAACGGTGAGCAACAGCGTGCTCTCGCCCGGGGTGCGCGTCGAGCGCGGGGCGGCGGTGCGCGACTCGGTGATCATGAACGACACCACGATCATGGCGGGGGCGCAGGTCGACCGCTGCGTGTTGGACAAGGAGATCGAGGTCGGCGCCGAGGCGCGGCTCGGCGTCGGCGACGACAACACACCCAACGCGCGGGAGCCGGGCAACTTGAACACGGGCATCACGGTCGTCGGCAAGAGAGCAAGGATCCCGGCCGGCGCAATCGTCGGCCGCAACTGCCGGATCGACTCCAACGTCACGCCAGACGACTTCGGGGGGACGTCGCTCGCGAGCGGCGGGACCGTTTTGCACCCCGCCTGACCCGAACCTGCGCCTGGCGGCGGGCAACGGGGGTCCGGTGCGCGGCCACCCCCGCCCCGTGACCAGCACCAGAGGGGGATTCCCGGTGTCCGGTTTGGACAGAGTTGCCCTGTTCACCAACGAGTATCCGCCGAACGTCTACGGCGGCGCCGGGGTCCACGTCGAGTACCTCAGCCGGGAACTGGCGCGCCTGGTGCCGGTCGAGGTCCGCTGCTTCGGCGATCAGGACCTGCGGGAGGAGAACCTGCGGGTCAAAGGGTACGCGGCCTGGGCGGAAGCCACGCGCGACACCGACCCTCGCTTCGGCGGCGTGCTCGACG
Organism: Microtetraspora sp.; assembly: GCA_044868295.1. Classification (GTDB taxonomy): domain Bacteria; phylum Actinomycetota; class Actinomycetes; order Streptosporangiales; family Streptosporangiaceae; genus JBIOWF01. The sequence continues at coordinate 1,874 of JBIOWF010000070.1, forward strand.
CCTTCCACCGCGGCCTCGCGATGGCCAGGGACAGCCTGGACGCGTCGGTGGTGCACTGCCATACCTGGTACACCGCCATGGCCGGTTTCCTGGCCAAGAAGCTCTGGGGCATGCCCCTGGTGCTCACGATCCACTCGCTCGAGCCGCTGCGCCCGTGGAAGGTCGAGCAGCTGGGCCGGGGCTACCACCTGAGCAGCTGGATGGAGAAGACGGGCATCGAGGACGCCGACGCCGTCATCGCGGTCTCGCAGGAGACCCGCAACGACGTCCTGCGCTACTTCGGGGTCGCGCCGGAGAAGGTCCGCGTCATCCACAACGGCGTCGATCCGCGGCAGTACCGCCACGACCACGCGGTCGACGCCCTGATCAAGCGCGGCGTCGATCCCGAGCGACCGTTCGTGCTCTTCGTCGGACGGATCACCCGCCAGAAGGGCATCATCCACCTGGTCAACGCGATTCCGTCGATCGACCCCTCGCTTCAGGTGGTGCTCTGTGCCGGCGCTCCCGACACGAAGGAGATCGGCCAGGAGATGGCCGAGCGCGTCGCCGAGGTGAGCCGCCGGCGCGGCGGCGTGATCTGGCTCCAGGAGATGCTGCCGCGCGAGGAGGTCATCCAGTTCTACTCCCACGCGGCGGTGTTCTGTTGCCCGTCGGTCTACGAGCCCTTCGGGATCATCAACCTCGAGGCGATGGCCTGCCGGACCGCCGTCGTGGCCTCGGCGATCGGTGGCATCCCGGAGGTGGTCGTCGACGGCGAGACCGGGCTGTTGGTCGATCTTGCGCTCAGGGAAGGCACCTTCGAGCCCGTCGATCCGGCGGCGTTTTCCCATGGCCTGGCCACGGCGATCAACCGGGTGGGGCTCGACCCGGTGCTGCGCCGACGGTTCGGGAGCAACGGCCGCAAGCGCGTGGAAGACCGATTCAGCTGGTCGGCGATCGCTCACCGAACGCTGGACTTATACCGGTCTCTGGTGGGTCAGGCGCCGCGGGGGTGAGCTTGGCGGGTACGCTCCGACGGTCACCCCGACGCCGTGGGTGGCGTCGGAGGTGCACGCGGCGCGGCCGGCGAAGGAGTTGCTGGGGCGCTCGAGCGGACGCGGACGAGGGGCTGCTGGTGCTGGAGGGGCGCGGGGGCACGATGTAGCCGCACTGGGCCGGTGACGATGTCGGTGAACAGCACACACCATCCTCTCACAGCTTGGAGCCTCACTTTTCCCGGGGCGGTTCACTGCGCGAGGTCGAGGACCTGCTGCTGCGTCTCCGCTTGCGTCATGCGCGTCTCCTTGCTCAGAGCTCGGCCACGGCCGGGATCACCTCGCGGCCCATGACCTCGATCGGCTTGATGTCGTCGACGCCGACGACCCAGCCCAGGACCGTCTGGATGCCCATCGACGCCAGCCAGCGCAGCCGCCCGACCAGCTCGGCGGCTTTCGACCCGTCCGGGCCGACGTCGAAGCCGAAGGGCGCCGTCTTCTCGATCGCGTCGTAGTCGCGGCCCGCCTCGTCGCACAGCCGCTTCAGCAGGTCGAGCTGGCGTGGGATCTCGGGTGACGGCCGGATGTTGCAGGCATCGGCGTACTTCGCCACCAGCGGCAAGGTGCGACGCTCGCCGCTGCCGGCGATCAGGATCGGCGGGTGCGGACGGCTGAGGCTCTGGGGCAGGTTCAGCGCCCGGCCCATGTGGACGTGACGCCCTTCGAGTGCGCCGTCGCT
>JBIOWF010000071.1:0-27414 GCA_044868295.1 Microtetraspora sp.
GAGCACGCTCGGGTCGCGCTCCGCGAGCCGGTTGAGGGTGCCGAGCGCGAGATCGGGGTCGGCGCGGGTGACCAGATCGTCCAGCAGATCAAAGTCGCCGACCGCCTCCGGTCCGAGCTCGTCCAGCAGCCGCTCGGCTCTGGCTCCGTCGGCGAAACCAAGCCGGGCCAGGCGTCCGGCTGTGGTCTGCATCCTCGGCTCGGCGTTCACCGCGCCTTCCTCTACTTCGATCACGTCAGCCACCGCTATGGGCCTCCCCAGCAACGGTACACATGACAGGAACGCCTCCTCGTGAAGATCGACCGAGTGCGTCTGTGGTGATTCACCAGGGCTTGATCGGCGGGAACGGGCGGCCTGAATGACCGCCTGCCGTGTTAACCCCAGCGCACACGGTAACCCGGAGGCCTGTGCGGCGTCCTTAGCGGTTTCTGTCCGTAATCATTTCATCACGCGGATTGGACACTAACCGGATGCTTTCCGGTCTCCTGCCGTTCAATTAGGACATCGGCGAAGGCTCTGGCGAGCGAACCCCAAGCCGATTTGAGGCCTTCCTCCGCCTCTTTCACGCCGGAGTTCAACTGGTCGACATCATGATCGGTCAGAGTGCCGGAGGCCGTCCAGGCGGCGAAGATCTCCGGGGTCGCCTCCGGATGGAACTGGACCGCCCAGGCGGAGTCACCGAGCCGGTAGGCCTGGTTGGGATACCGCGTCCCCGTCGCCAGCCACACAGCGCCCGGCGGCAGCTCGGTCATCGCGTCGTAGTGGTACTGCACGGCCTTCGGGTCCGGTACGGCACGCATGACCGGGCCGAGCAGGCGGTCGCCGGCCGCCTCCGGCAGGAGCTCGATCGAGCCCGCTCCGACCTCCAGCCCGTCGCCGCCCCGCTCCACCTCGCCGCCCATCGCGAGGGTCATGAGTTGCGCGCCCAGGCAGATGCCGAGGGTCGGCACACCGGCCTGGACGGACTTCGCGATCAGCTCTCTGGTCTCGGGCAGCCACGGGTACGCCTCGTCGTCCCACGCCGAGGCCGCGCCGCCGAGCACCAGCAGCCCGGCGTCCGCCCGAGGTGGCACCGGCTCCCCCACGTGGGGCCGGACGACCTCGTACTCGACTCCGGACTCCGCAAGCCACCCCGCGAAATACCCCAGCCCCGCTTCCGCCTCATGTTCGATGACCACGACACGTTCACTCATGGAGCCGAGCTTAAGGACACACCGCCCGATCGGGTATATCGGGGGCATACGGCTATCGCGAAAGCCGTACAGGCATGTGATCTCTGGGATTGCCGGTGGTCTCGGAAAGATGATTGTCTGGCCAGCGAGTGCCCGCACCGGTCCAACCCGGTGGGGCGGCCGGAGGGGAGCCGATGGAGTTCGACCAAGTCGCCGTCCCGGGCGGCGATCTCCGCATCGCCAGATTCGGCGACGGGGAGCGCCTGATCATCGCCGCGCACGGTATCACCGCGTCCCTCATGGCCTGGCGGGCGGTCGGCGAGGCGCTGCCGCCGGGCTGGTCGCTGATCGCCGCCGATCTGCGGGGGCGCGGTCACAGTGCCGACGTTCCCGGCCCGTACGGCCTGCGCCGCCACGCCGACGATCTGGGCCTGGTCGCCGAGCACGTCGGGGCGGACGAGTCGACGGTGCTGGCCGGTCACTCGATGGGGGCGTACGTCGCGGCGCTGCACGGCCCCGAGCGGCGCTACGCCCGCGTGGTGCTGGTCGACGGCGGCCTGCCGTTGCCTGTTCCGCTGGACATGGACCCCGACACGGTCCTGGAGCTCACGCTCGGCCCCGCGATCGCCCGGCTCAGCCAGACCTATCCGAGCACGGAGGCGTACCTCGACTTCTTCAAGGCCCACCCGGCGTTCGCGGACCACTGGTCGTCCGCGGTCGAGGAGTACGTCCGCTACGACGCCGCCGACGTGCCCGGCGAGGTCATGCCTGCCGCCGAGATGGCCGGTCCGGCGATCCGATCACGGGTGCGTGAGGACGCGGTGCGGCAGGACGGCCGCTGGCTGCTGACCCATGGCGAGGCGATCGGCGAGGCGCTGAAGGCGATCACGTCGCCGCTGCTCCTCCTGCGGGCACCACGCGGCCTGTTGAACCAGGACGTGGGCATGCTCCCCGACGAGCTCGCCGCCACCTGGACCGCCCGGTTGCCCGGCCTTCGGGACGAGGTCGTCGCGGACTGCAACCACTACACGATCGTGTTCGACGACCGCTGCGTACAGACCGTCACCGACCGGCTCACCGAAGATTGAGTGGAACCCGGCTAAGTCGCCCCGGAATGAGCTGCATCGGGCTGAACCGGACTCCATGAACCGCTCCGGCGAGCCGCCACACCACCGATGAGAAAAGTACGGCCCGCGCCTGACCTGACCTCAGGCGCGAGCCGTACGCAGAGTCTAGCGGGGAACGATCCAGGTCGCCTTCGCCGCGGCGACCAGGGTGCCGTCGACCTCGTAGACGGCGCTCTCACCGAAGAGCTTGCGGCCTTCGCGACCGGCCGCGCGGGCGACGACCGAGTAGGTGCCGAGCGGGTACACGCGGCGGTGGACCTGGGCGGTGAGGCGGCCCAGCAGAGCCGACTCGACGGGCTGGCCCCCATCCTCGGCGGACGACTCACCGTCTTCGAAGTTGACCCAGCCGGTGACGCAGTCGAGAGCGGCCCAGATCATCGAGTCGGGCACGACACCGTCCTCGTCGGTGACCCCGACCGGGACCCGCCAGCCGGCGGCCACGAGGCCGGTGCCCTCAATGGGACCGGGGAAGATCCGCAGGCCGTCTCCCGGCTCGCGCAGGCCACAGGCGAAGCAACCGGCCATGGGGTGCCTGCTGAGCCCGGCGAAGCCCGCCTCCGCGCGGGCGGCGTCGATGAACGGCACGAACGGCGGCGGGGTGAGCGTCTGGGCGACCGGGATGGCCTCCACGAGATGCGCATCGCCTTCGCACAGGGCGACGGCGTTGCCCACATGCGCCACGCCGAGCCGGGTCTCCAGCGGGACCGGCTTGTGCAGGGTGACCTCGACCGGAGAGCTGTGACCGGAACCGGTCAGCGAGTTGGCCAGCGTGCCCGCGATCCAGCCGCCGTTGGCGGTGCCCTCCGGTCCACGGAAGCGCTTCGGCACGGTCAACACGGCCCGCAGTCCGGCAGCCGTCGTCATCTGATGTCCTCCCACGTCACACCCAATTGCGGCTCATCCGCATATGTCGTTACAAACGAGCCGATTTTACCCTTCCCCCGCTCAAGAACAGATAACCAGAGGGGGGTGACGAGATCGTTAGCCGTCTGTAACGCCTCGATGACGCCTTGATCGATCGACGGTCACGAGTCCCAACCGCCGGTAGATCATCGCACGCCGTAAGAGACAGAACGAGACATGGGGTCGGCGGTTCACCGCCGCCGACCCCATGAAACTCGTTTTACCTGCGGTTACAGGACCGGCAGATACCTGCCGAGCTCGAACTCGGTGACCTGGCGGCGGTACTCGCGCCACTCGGTCCGCTTGTTGCGCAGGAAGTAAGCCATCCTAGATTTCCCACCTGGGACTACTCCACGAAAGGCGCTCTCAGGTGGGCTTCCGCTGTACGTTCGTTCCCGCTGTTTGACGGCGCTTCTCTCGCACGTGGGCCCTGAGTGTGCCCTGGCCTCGTGATTACTTCGGCTTGTCTGGAGGATCTGTACGAAGATCCAGGCGCAGGTGCTCGGCTACGAGCTTCCTCAGAGTGAACCCATCGACGAGTCGAAGGTATTTGTGATCGTCGGCGAGTGCACACGTTACAGACCCGAAATCCGAGGTGGTCACAAAGATGGCCTTGGCGGCCCGGTGCTTCTGCGCGGCCCACAGAAGTGCTCGGACCTGCTCGATGCCAACCACATGCCGGCACTTCTTGACCTGCACCACAACGCGACCGCCGATGATCGGATCAGGGTCGCGAGCGATGATGTCCACTCCACCATCACCGGCTCCGCCGACAACCCGAGATTGGTAGCCCATCTCGGCGAAAAGTCGCCCGACCAGGTGTTCGAAATCGACGGGACTCAGCTGATCGAGATGGAGCGACTGCATCAGCTCTTGCATGGGTGCCTCATTGAGCGCCTTCTTCAGACTGAAGGACCCCCAAAAGATGGCGAACCCGAAGCGGATCTGGTTGAGCTTGCCACCGGGGAGGGTGGCCATTTCTGCAAGCCACTCTTCTTCGTATCGATCTCTCCCCGAAGGGGGGAGACGCCGTGCGGCACGAGTCACGAGCTGACGGGCCGTCCACGGCATCCAATCGGCGAACTCGTCTACGAGCAGGGGGACAATGACGGCGGTCACCCCAAAGAGCAGAAGCTCGCCGAGCTGCTCGTTCATGGAGTCGCCACCCCTGGGTTGCCGTTGCCGAACAGTCGACCCTTCGGAGCCAAGCGCTCAAAGGTCTCAGCGAGAGCCTGCCGGGCCTGGACCGCGCCGTCCCGGGTCAGGCTGTAATACCGGCGCCGCGGGCGTCCTTCCGCCTTTTGGTCGATCACTTCCCATCGACTCTCCACCCAGCCGGCCTGCTCCAAACGAGCCAGGATCGGGTACAGGCTTCCGGTGGCAAGGCCAGCACTTTTCGCGATCTCCAAGCCGTAGTGCTGCCCTTCAGGGTCTTCAAGAAGTGCACGAAGGACGAGTTGCGTTTGGAGAGTCATCCGAGGACTCATGCTAGACATTCTACATAGGTCTATCTTGCATGTCTACATAGGGAGGCATGAGCGGCAGCCGGAGCTATACAGCTATAGGCTCTGAAACGATCTTCAGGACTATCCGGACACGTTCGCTGGGCTGGTCGCTGAAGGTCACACCGTCCGCAGCATTTATGCTCCCAATGATCAGGACCTACCGTCGCCGTGCACGTCTCACCCGCCAGCAAGGGACGTCCACCCTCGGCTTTGACGAGGCGGTCATGCACCTCGAAGACTGCGGGCTGGCGCCTACAGCCGAACGCAGGTCGGGTTGCGGGCAATAGGCTTCGCCGATGACCGAATCCATGCCGCCCAGCGGCGCGGCGCTCGATGCAGACGGGCTGATGAGAAGATCGGGATGCTTCAAAATAGCAAACACGGTACTCGCAAGATTGCCCGGACCGCTGCACGCCCTTGCGCTGAAGCACCGCGAGCTGCTGAAGTTCGCGGTGGTGGGTGGAACAGCGTTTCTGGTGGACAACACGGTGTTCTATGGGCTGAAGCTGACCATTCTGGAACCGAAGCCGGTCACCGCGAAGGTCATCGCGGTGCTCGTGGCGACAATCGTGTCCTACGTGCTGAACCGTGAATGGTCGTTTCGCACCAGGGGCGGTCGCGAGCGCCATCACGAGGCGGCCCTGTTCTTCCTGATCAGTGGCGTCGGTCTGGTGCTCAGCTCCGTGCCGCTATGGATCTCCCGGTACGTGTTCCTACTGGAGACCCCGGAGGTGAGCCTGGTCACCCAGGAGATCGCCGACTTCATGAGCGCGCAGGTCATCGGCACGCTGATCGCCATGGTCTTCCGTTTCTGGGCGTTCCGGAAGTGGGTCTTCCCCGATGAGGAGGCTCACCCCGGCCGCGTGCGGCTGGCTCCAGCTCCCAAGCCCAAGGACGAGGCGGCCTGATCCGACCCTCCACTCGCCGGACAGCCATGGTGCATTGCTGCAGCGAGGCTGCCTCAGCTTGCCATTCAACCAAGGAATAACTCGGTCACGACCTGTCGGCCGAGGCGCCGGAAAGTCGGGCGGCGGGTGGACTGTCTCGGATTTCATCTCACTGGAAGCCCGCTGGGCGGACGCCTAGCGCCAGCTTTCGCAGCCGGAATGATCTACGGGCTTTAAGTCGGCAGCAACTGTTCGGCCGCGATCAGCCACCGTGAACGGTGAACCCTGGCTCGTCGATCGCCCCCAAGCACGTACGGCGTCCAGCCATGCCGTGGCGATCGTAGGGCTGCATTTGGGCGGCGGCGTGGCAACCCCGGTCAGTGCGTTCGGTTGGTGCGGCAGGGCCGGCGCGGTGCCCGGCCCGGTGGCCCGCCGCCGTCCAGGACCGGCCCCCAGGCCGCACGCCCGGACGGCGGGCGAGCGGAGGGAGAGCGGAGGGCCGGGGGTACGGCGGCGCGCCGCGCCGCCGCTTAATCACCTATAGGGAAGATTCGGCAATCGTTCTCGGTTCGGCTTGAATGACGTCGCGCTGCCGGATCAGAGCAGGTGGGTGCCGTCGTGGTGGCGGATGGCCGGCGTATGGTTGTCTCGCATAGCGTCCAGGACACGAACGGCGAACGCTTCGGATGCGAGGGTGCGGACCTCGGGTGCGGTGACCCAGCGGAAGGAACGGCTTTCGTCGGTCTCGGTAAGGTGGCCGCCTATGACCTTGCAGCGGAAGACCAGGGCGACGATGCCGCGAGTCATGTTCTTGTAGACGCCGGTGAGGGTGACGGGCTCGATGTCGAGGCCGGTTTCCTCCCGTACCTCGCGGAGTAGGCCGGTGATGATGTCCTCGTCGCGTTCGAGTACTCCGCCGGGGGCTTCCCAGTGGCCGTTGTCTCGGCGCTGGGTGAGGAGTCCGCGGCCTTGGTCGTCGATGATCACGCCTGCCACGCTGACGGAGTGCGTGTTGTGGTGATCCATCGGGATTACCTCCGCCTTACGGGTCGCTATCCTCGACCGTAGTACACGTATGTACAAGTTGAGGAGTTGGGGACGTGGCCGAGCTGCCGTTGCCGGACCTGGACTCGACCAGTGATCGGGCGGTGTTCCGTCAGATCGCCGATCACATCCGAGATGCGATCGAGCAAGGCATCCTGGCTGAGGGTGCGAAAGTGCCCTCGGAAGCTCAGCTCATGCAACATTACGGCGTCGCGAGGATGACCATCCGCAACGCTCTCCAGGTCGTTCAAGGTGAAGGGCTGACGGTCGCGGAACATGGGCGTGGTGTCTTCGTCCGCTCACATCCTCCGGTCCGGCGGCTGGCCTCGGATCGGTTCGCGCGTCGTCATCGCGAGCAGGGCAAGGCCGCCTTCATCGCTGAGACGGAAAATGTCGGCGGCAAGCCGACCGTGGACTCCATAAAGATCACGGAGGAGGCTCCCCCAGCGAACGTGGCTGCACTTCTTGGGCTCAGTGAAGACGATCGGGTGATCCGCCGGTCGCGCCGGTATCTGATCGACGGTCAGCCAGTGGAGACCGGGGTTTCCTACATCCCAGCTGAGATCGCTCGGGGTACGCGGATTGCTGAGCCGGATAGCGGGCCGGGTGGGATCTACGCGCGGCTGGAGGAGTTGGGTCACCGGCTGGATCGCTTCGTGGAGGAGATCAAGTCGCGCATGCCGGTGCGTGATGAGATGCGTGCACTCAAGCTCGCGCCCGGTGTGCCGGTGTTTCACCTGGTCAGAACGGCGTACACGAGTGGCGGTAAGGCGGTCGAGGTCTGCGACACGGTGATGTCCAGTGACGCCTACGTGCTCTCGTACGAACTGCCTGCGCGATAGGACTTGACGAACTCATCTAGAGGAGTCATAAAGGACTGACGAACGCACTCCTCTAGGCGAGTAGACGCCCATCAGAGGACAGTGCCTCAGGCGCATCCAACCGGGCGGAGTCTCATGTCAGCCGAGCAGTTCAGTTCATGGCGCATGTCGCGACACTTTCTCGGCTCTCCCCCATCGGTGACCGAAGCCCGTAGGTTCATCACGCTGTTTCTCGCCGGATGGCCAGTGGTCGACGAGGCCGAGCTCATCGTGAGCGAACTGGCCACCAACGCCCTGCGGCATTCGGCCAGCGGCCGATTCGGGGGCCGGTTCGCGGTCTCGATCCAGGTCCGACGTGATCAGGTATGGCTCGGCGTCCTAGACGAGGGCGGAGCCCGCTCCCCCGGCCTGCTCACACCGTACGAGGAGGAAGAGAACGGGCGGGGCCTGCTGCTCGTCTCCGCGCTGGCGGACTCCTGGGGCGTATGGGGCGGTGAGGCCGGGCGGACCGTGTGGGCGACCCTGGCCGTTCGCCCTACGCCGGTCCGCCCGGCGGCTACTCCGGGGTCGGTGTCGTCGCGGGCATGAAGGATTGCGTGAGCCCCCACGTGCCGGTTCGGCAATCGGACTGTGAGCGACTGGCCTGGTTCCCGCACACCGGCGGTGACCGGGTCCGGGCGCTGGCGTGGACCTGTGAGTGCCGGTCGGTGATCTACGAACTGTGCGAGTCAGGCGGACGGACATTCCTGCGCCGCATAGTGCAGCGATCCGGGCGACCCGAGGTCAGCGAGACACACCGGATGCGGGCCGATGAGAGCCGAGCCGTCTGGGCCGCGATCCTGACCGGCATGGCCAAGTAGTGTGCTGGCACCATCCCAGCCGGACAAGTACGCGCCGCCGCGCTCCTCAGCGGCGGTGCACCTCGGCTCGTCGCGAAAGAAGAAGCGGCACGCGACGCGCGAGCGGCTCAGAAGGTCGATAAAGATCAAAGCCCAGGCGTGGGAAACAGTCCCTCACCTGGGCTTTCTCGTGTGTGGAGCCTAGGAGATTCGAACTCCTGACATCCTGCTTGCAAAGACGTAGACCGATCTTGCTCCCCTAGCGAAAATACAGCTGACGGCACTGATCGCGCTCCTGACCCCGTGTTCCCCACCCCTCGGGCAGGGCACAGCTAGAGGCGTATGGCGGCGCCAGCTCAAAGGCACTTTCCCTATGTAACCCATCAACCCCGGCGAAATTCACCGTGAAAGGGTTCTGAGCCAGTACCTCGGACACGGCTGCCCCGGTTTCACGTTCAAGGTCTACACGCACCTCACGCCGAGCAGCGAAGGACGTACGCGCCGGGCGGTGGACAGGGTCTACGAAGCCACGGAGACCCTTCTTGACGGCCCACAGACGGCCCAGAGCCAATGAAACGACGCGGGGTCGGCGGTTCTCCGCCGCCGACCCCATGAAACCTCGCGGACCTGCGGTTACAGGACCGGCAGATACCTGCCGAGCTCGAACTCGGTGACCTGGCGGCGGTACTCGCGCCACTCGGTCCGCTTGTTGCGCAGGAAGAAGTCGAAGACGTGCTCCCCCAGCGTCTCGGCGACCAACTCGCTGTGCTCCATGACCGAGATGGCCTCGTCGAGCGACTGCGGCAGCGGCTGGATGCCCAGCGCGCGGCGCTCGCCGCTGGTGAGCGCCCACACGTCGTCCTCGGCGCCGGGAGGCATCTCGTAGCCCTCCTCGATGCCCTTCAGCCCCGCCGCGAGGATCACGGCGAAGGCCAGGTAGGGGTTGCAGGACGAGTCGAGCGAGCGGAACTCGATGCGGGTCGAGCCGCCCTTGTGCGGCTTGTACATCGGCACGCGGACGAGCGCGGACCGATTGTTGTGGCCCCAGCAGATGTAGGAGGGGGCCTCGCCACCGGCTCCGGCGATCGCCTCGGCGCCGCCCCACAGCCGCTTGTAGGAGTTGACCCACTGGTTGCACACCGCGGTGATCTCCGCGGCGTGCTTCAGCAACCCGCCGATGAACGACCGGCCGATCTTGGAGAGCTGGTAGTCGGAGCCCGGCTCGTAGAAGGCGTTGCGGTCGCCCTCGAACAGGGACATGTGGGTGTGCATGCCGGAACCCGGGAACTCCGTGAACGGCTTGGGCATGAACGACGCCCAGACGCCCTGCTCCAGCGCGACCTCCTTCATGACCAGGCGGAAGGTCATGATGTTATCGGCCGTGGTCAGCGCGTCGGCGTAGCGCAGGTCGATCTCCTGCTGGCCGGGCGCGCCCTCGTGGTGGCTGAACTCCACCGAGATGCCCATCGACTCCAGCATCATGATCGCGTTGCGGCGGAAGTCGTGGCCCGCGCTGTGCGGGGTGTGGTCGAAGTAGCCGCCGTCGTCGATGGGCTCGGGCCGCCGGCCCTTCTCCGGCCGGTCGCGGAGCAGGAAGAACTCCACCTCGGGGTGCGTGTAGAAGGTGAAGCCCATGTCGGCCGCCTTGGCCAGCGTGCGCTTGAGCACCCAGCGGGGGTCGGCGTGCGACGGCGAGCCGTCCGGCATGAGGATGTCGCAGAACATGCGGGCGGCGCCCGGCGTCTCGCTGCGCCACGGCAGGATCTGGAACGTGGACGGGTCAGGCTTGGCCAGCATGTCCGACTCGTGGACCCGGGAGAAGCCTTCGATCGCCGAGCCGTCGAAACCGATGCCCTCGGCGAACGCTCCCTCCAGCTCGGCGGGCGCGATGGCCACCGATTTCAGGAAGCCGAGCACGTCCGTGAACCACAACCGGATGAACCGGATGTCACGTTCCTCTAGGGTGCGGAGGACGAATTCCTGCTGGCGGTCCAAGGCGTACCTCTCGAAAAATACATGTCTGGTCTTCTACCAGTGTGCCCCTTGTGTGTTTCACACGGGTTACGGGGACAGCGTGAGGCTATCCGCCGCTGACCAGTGAGTCGCCGACGGGTGTGCGCCGGTAGAGCACCTCCCGGCCGAGTCTCTGCCGGGCGACCAGCCCGCCGTCGGAGAGAACGGTCAGGTGCTGGCTGACCGCACCCGCCGAAAGATCCATCCGGCGGGCCAGGGCGGTGGTCGAGGCGGGCTCCTCCAGGGCGGTGAGGATCTGCGCGCGGCTGCGGCCGATGAGCGCGGAGAGGGCGTTCTGCGTGCAGGGAACCCCGGCGGACCACAGGTTGCCGACGCCACGCGCCGGATAGCTCAACATCGACTGGTACGGCTCGACCATGACCGAGACGTCGGGCCAGCCGAAGGCGCTGGGAACGAGCAGCAGCCCGTCACCCGTGATGTCACCGCTGTAGTCGTAGGACTTCACCGCGCGCAGCCGGTCACCGTGCCACGACACGGACGGGTGGAGATCGCCGAACAGCTCACGCACTCCCCCGGTGGCGAGCCTGCGGGCCCGCCACATGACGTCGGCGTCCAGAATGCCGTGGATCCGGGGCCAGAACTCCTCGACCGCGACCTTCCAGTACGCCTCCAGCGCATCGGCCACCCGCTGGACGCCCGCGGCGGGATCTTCCCGGAACCGGGCGAGCGTCCCATGGTCAGGCGACCGGACCCAGGCCAGCTCGCCGACGGCCGTGCCCGGCGGCGTGTGCCGCACCCGATCCAGCTCCGCCGCGAACTGCGGCAGCGGCGTGTCCGGCGGCGGCGTGAGGAAATCGGGAAGGTAACCCGTGACCGGGACGAGCGCGAACAGCTCGGTCAGGTCGAGGCCCCGAAGGCGTGGCCGTACGGCACGCAGCCACGGCAGGTGCAACGCGCGACGGGACGGGGTGCGCAGCACGCGCAGGCTGTCGATCAGCTCCCACATCGGCGAGAACGCGAACCGCAGCCGCGCCACGTCGCCGGGCGCGAACCGCCACTCCACCGGCACGCCCGCACCCCACCTTTAAGTCCTGTTGGTCCTGCCACCTTTTAGCCCTGCCTAAAAGATTGGCATCTTCCCGAACTGATGTCCAAGGGTTGACCGGTGACCACTGCGATGACCGACAGCCCCGGATTCCTCAGGTCGAGGATCGGCGGGCTGCCCCGGCCGTTCTGGGTGCTGTTCTCCGGCACCTTCGTGAACCGCCTCGGCATGATGGTGGAGCCGTTCATCGGGATCTACCTGACGCAGGCCAGGGGCATGTCGCTGGCCGCGGCCGGACTGGTGATGACCATGTTCGGCGTGGGGTCGCTGGCGTCGCAGCCGGTGGCGGGCTGGGCGGCCGACCACTTCGGGCGGCGGGTCACGCTGACCGGCGGCATGCTGGCGACTGCGGTCACGATGATCGCCCTCGGCTACACGACGAGCGTCCCGGGCATCGTCGCCGCGATGTTCGTGCTGGGCATCGTGATCGACGCCTACCGCCCCGCCTCGCAGGCGCTCGTCGCCGACCTCGTCCCGCCAGAGGATCGGCCGAAGGCGTTCGGCCTGCTGTTCTGGGCGATGAATCTTGGATTCTCCGTCGCGATGGTCGCGGGCGGCTGGCTCGCCCGGTCCGGATTCACCGTGTTGTTCTGGATCGACGCTATCACCTGCGTGATCTTCGGCGTGCTGGTGTGGCGGGCGATCCCGGAGACCCGGCCGGTCCACGAAGAGGAGGCGGGCAGCTTCCTGGACGTGCTGCGTGACCGGCCCATGGTCGCCTTCGTGGTCATCTCGTTCGGGTACGCGTGGGTGTACCTGCAGGCGTTCACCACCCTTCCACTGGCGGTGACCGGCCAGGGCCTGCCCGCCGGCGCGTACGGCGTCGCGATGGCGGTCAACGGCCTGCTGATCGTGTTCGTCCAGCCGCTGGCGAACAAGTGGCTGTCCCGCTGGGACCGCGGCACCGTGCTGGCCGCGGGTTTCGCCGTCGTGGCCGCCGGGTTCGCGCTGACCGCGCTGGTCTCGTCGACCCTCGGCTACGCCCTGTCGGTCGCCGTGTGGACGCTGGGCGAGATCGTCACCGCGGGCATACCCGGAGCCATCGTGGCCGGCCTCGCCCCCGCGCACCTGCGTGGCCGCTATTCGGGCCTGTACGGCTTCGCCTGGTCGGCCGCCGCCCTGCTCGCGCCCCTGGCCGGAACCCACCTGCTGTCCTACGGCCGGGCGACCCTGTGGCTCGTCACCGGAGGCGTCGGCCTTCTCGTCGCCCTGGCCCAGCTCGCCGTGGGACCGGCGATCCGGCGGCGTACCGTGCGATAGCCGTCCGTGCGGCGACAGCCGCACAAGCTGGTCATGGTGCCAGGCTCCCGACATAATGGTCTGCCAGCATGGACAGGACACTGGGGCGGTCGGTCGCCTGGACGGGCGCGGCGGCGTCGCTGGTCCTCACGCCGCTGGGGTTGCTGATCCAACTCCGGCTGCCGGTCGAGTGGCAGCCCGATGTCCCGCTGACCTCGGACTTCGGGGTGGCGCTCACCTTTCCCCTCGTGGGCGCGTTCCTGGTGACCCAGCGTCCCCGTCTGAGCCTGGCCTGGCTGATGTGCGGCGGCGGCCTGCTGGCCACGGGAAACGTGCTGTTCACCGGGCTGATGTTCCATTCGGCGTCGCGGGGGGAGCTGGCCGCGGCCGGTGTCCTGCGCTGGTTCGCGGTCGGCACCTGGGCGATCGCCGGCGTGATTTTGGCGATCATGCTGCCTCTCTACTCGCCCACCGGGCGGCTGGCCGCACGCGCGTGGCGACCGGTGGTCGTAATGGGTGTCGCAGCGACCATCGCCGAGGTCGCCCTCAGCGTCGTCCGGCCCGACCCCGATCCTGCTGAATACGCGTTCCCGGTCGTCATCCCCAACCCGCTGCAGGTCAGGGCCTTGGCTCCGTACTACACGGAGCTCTGGACCGCGCTGGGCCATGTGATCCAGGCCTGCGTGGTGGCCGCGCTGCTCTCCCTCCTCGTACGGATCCGCGGGGCCGACTCGGCCACCCGGCGCCAGATCGCGTGGCCGCTCGGCGCCTTCACCGGCTACGTCGTGTTCTACGTGCTCGGCGAGTCGATGTGGCTCCCGGCGATCATGTGGACGGCGATCATCCCGATCGCCATCCTCTTCTCGGCGCTGCGCCACCGCCTCTACGGCATCGACACGGCGATCAGCAGGGCCTTCGTGGGGGCCGGGCTGCTGACTGCGGTCAGCGGCGTCTACTTCGGCGTGGGCGCGCTCTCCAGCCTGCTGGTCTCCGAATACCACCAGGTGGCGGGCCTCGCCGCGGCGCTGTTCGCCGGGGCGTTCTTCCAGCCGCTGCGCCGCGTCCTGCAACGCGTGGTCGACTGGCTGCTGTACGGCAAGGTCGGCGATCCCCGGTCGCTCGCCGAGCGGCTCACCCAGGAGGTGCGCCGGGCGGACCCGGCCGAAGCGCTCACCTCGGTCGTCACGGTGGTCCGCGACGGCCTGGCGGTGGAGGGCGCGGCGGTGGAGGTGACCGACGGCAGGCCCCGCTACGTCGAGAGCGGGGACGTCGGCGACGCGCCCCGGGAGATCCCGCTCGTCTGGCATGGCGAGCCGGTGGGCCGCCTGCTGATCGGCAGGCCGGGGGCAAGACGGTTCGGAGCCGCCCACGACGAACGGGTGATCGCGACGCTGCTCCCCTACGCCGCCGACGTCGCCCACGCCGTTCGGATGGCCGCCGACCTGCAGCGATCACGCGAGCGTGTCCTCGCCACGCGAGAGGAGGAGCGCCGCCGGCTGCGCCGGGACCTGCATGACGGCCTGGGCCAGACGCTCGGTGCCATGGCGATGACCATCAACATGGCGCGGCTCAGCCTGGCGCGCTCCCCTTCCGCCACCGACGGCCTGCTGCGGGACCTGCGTACCGGCATGGACGCCGTCGCCGGGGACATCCGCGAGCTCGTGTACGGCCTGCGCCCGCCCGTCCTCGACGATCTCGGCCTGGCGGAAGCCGTACGGACCCTCGCCGAGGAGACGCTTCCGGCGGCCTCCGCGCTCTCCTCGGGCTCCTTAGGCTCCTCAGGCTCCTCAGGCGGGGACGGCGCCGCTCCGGTCGTGCGGCTCGACGTGCGAGGCGACGTGGAGGGGCTGCCCGCCGCCGTCGAGGTCGCCGTGTACCGCATCGTGCAGGAGGCGCTGACCAACGTCCGCCGCCACGCCCAGGCGGCCCACGTGCGCGTCGTCCTCCAACGGGTCTCCGGAAGCGACACCCGCACTCACGGCGCCCCCGGACAGGATGTAGCGGCGCCGGGCGGCGAATTCGTCGTCCGCGTCGAGGACGACGGGATCGGCATGCCGGAGCGGCCGCGCGCGGGTGTCGGCACGTCGTCCATGCGAGAGCGCGCGGCGGAGCTGGGCGGCACCTGCGTGGTCACCTCGCCCCACACCGGCGGAACGCTGATCGAAGCGCGTTTCCCCATCCCCAGCTGAACGCGTGGCCGGCGGTCACTACGGCCAGGACCGGGACGGCCAATTTCCCCATCCCCGGCTGAACGCCCGAGCCAGCGACCACCGCACGCAGACGGGCGGCCATTTCCCCATCCCCGGCTGAAAGCCTGAGCGGGCGGGCACCGCAGCGAAGGCGGGGATGGCCCTACGCTTACCCGTGCGATGGTGATATTCCATGCTCTCGGGCCGTTCCAGGCCGTTTTTCAAGGCCGGCGACTCGATCTCGGCGGGCAGCGGCAGCAGGCCGTGCTCGCCCGGCTGCTCGTGGCCGGAGGCCGGGCCGTACCGGTGGGCGTCATCATCGACGAGCTGTGGCCCGCGGGGCCACCCGCCCAGGCGCTGTCGACCGTCCAGGGATACGTCTCACGGCTCAGACGCGCGCTCGAACCCGACCGGGCGCCTCGCGAGGAGGCCGGGATCCTGGTCTCCGCGCCGCCCGGCTACGCGCTTCGCGCCGACACCCAGCGTGTGGACACATGGCGGTTCGAGAGCCTGGTCAAGAGCGACCACGGCGGCGACTCCGGGCACATCCTGGAGCGGATGGAGACCGCGCTCGCCCTGTGGCGGGGGCCGGCCCTCGCCGAGTTCGCCGATCTGCCCTGGGCCCAGGCCGAGGGGCTGCGGCTGGACGAGCTGCGCCTGCTCGCCATCGAGCGCCGGGGCGACGCCGCCGTACGGCTCGGCCGGACCGGCGCGCTCATCCCCGACCTGGAGGCGCACGCCTCGGCGCATCCGCTCCGAGAGGAGGCCTGGCGGCTGCTCGCGCTCGCTCTCTACCGGGCCGGGCGGCAGGGCGACGCTCTGGGGGCCCTGAGCCGGGCACGAAAGGCGCTCAGAGAGGAGCTGGGGCTCGACCTCGGACCGGCGCTGCAACGCCTCGAACAGGACATCTTCTCCCAGGCGCCGCACCTCGACTTCTCGTGGTCGCACCTCAATGTGTCCCAGCCACACGTCAACGCGTTCCAGTCACAACTCAACTTCTCGCGGCCGCACTTCAATGCACCGGCCAGTGGATCGCCGGCGGGCCTCGTCTCCGAGGACGGCGGGAAACCGCTCCGGATCGTGGTGGCCGACGACCAGGCTCTGGTGCGCGCCGGTCTGAAGGTGATCCTGGACAGCGAGCCGGGGCTGGAGCTGGTGGGAGAGGCCGAGAACGGCGAAGAGGCGATCGCCGTCGCCCAGGCCGGCCGGCCGGACGTGGTCCTCATGGACATCCAGATGCCTCGTCTGGACGGCCTGGCCGCGGCGCGGCGCATCCTCTCGGCGGAACGACCACCCAAAGTGGTCATGATGACCACGTTCGGAACCGATGACAACCTCTACGCGGCGCTCCGGGCCGGGGTGAGCGGTTTCGTGCTCAAGACCTCGGCACCCGAGCAGCTCATCGCGGCCATCCGGGCGGCCGTCGCCGGGGACGCTCTGCTCGACCCGGCGGTCACCACCCATCTCATCGCGGCGTTCGCCGGTCATCGTGACCCGGCCGCGCCCGCCGGCCTGTCGGACTCGGACGTCGACCTGGTCAAGCTGGTCGCCCGTGGCTTCACCAACCGCCAGATCGCCGTCACCCTGGCCGTCCCCGAGCAGGAGATCGCGGACGAGGTGTCCGGCCTGCTCAAGCGGCTGGAGCTGC
Organism: Microtetraspora sp.; assembly: GCA_044868295.1. Taxonomy (GTDB): domain Bacteria; phylum Actinomycetota; class Actinomycetes; order Streptosporangiales; family Streptosporangiaceae; genus JBIOWF01. The sequence goes on from JBIOWF010000071.1 coordinate 16,454, forward strand.
TCGATCGCGCGCAGCTCGTGGTGCTGGCCTACGAGAGCGGCCTGGTCAGCCCCGGCGCCGCGGAGACGTGACCAACGCCCCTTATCGTCGCTTTGACGACAACGAACGGGACGCCTTAGGCTGGATGCGTGCCCCAACTGCGCATCGCCCTGGCCCAGACCAACCCCGTCGTCGGCGACCTGGCCGCCAACGCGGACTCGCTCGTCGAGTGGACCCGCCGCGCCGCCGAGCGGGGCGCCCACCTTGTCGTGTTCACCGAGCTGTTCCTCACCGGCTATCCGATCGAGGACCTCGCGCTCCGGGCGTCGTTCGTGGAGGCGTCCATCTCGACGCTCTCCGCGGTGGCGGCCCGGCTGGCCGACGAGGGGCTCGGCGAGCTGCCGGTCGTGGTCGGCTACCTCGACCGCGCCGACCTGGCGCCACGCGTCGGCCAGCCGAAGGGGGCGCCGCTGGACGCCGCCGCCCTGCTCCACCAGGGCAGGGTGGTCATCAGGTCGGCCAAGCACCACCTGCCCAACTACGGCGTCTTCGACGAGTACCGCTACTTCGTCCGTGACGACCGGCTGCCGGTCTTCCGGCTGCACGGGGTCGACGTGGCCATCGCCATCTGTGAGGACCTCTGGCAGGAGGGCGGTCCCGTCGCCGCCGTGGCCGAGGCGGGCGCCGGGCTGCTCGTCGTCCCGAACGGCTCGCCGTACGAGATGAACAAGGACGACGTGCGGCTGGAGCTGTGCGCGCGCCGGGCGCGGGAGGCGGGCTGCGCGCTCGCCTACGTGAACATGGTCGGCGGGCAGGACGAGCTCGTCTTCGACGGCGACTCGCTCGTCGTGGACGCCTCGGGCGAGCTCGTGGCACGTGCGGGGCAGTTTAGCGAGGAGCTCCTGGTCACCGATCTGGAGCTGCCGGCGGGCACCGAGGAGCTCGGGGAGTTCCAGGTGGACGTCCACGACGGCTCCGTGATCACGGTCGAGCGCCTGCTGCTGTCCGGCGAAACGCTCCCGCCGTACGCCCCGGAGCCCCCGGTCGTGGCCGAGCGGCTGGACGACCTCGCCGAGGTCTACAACGCGCTGGTGCTCGGCGTGCGTGACTATGTCGCCAAGAACGGGTTCCGGTCGGTCATCCTCGGCCTGTCCGGTGGCATCGACTCGGCCCTCGTCGCCACGATCGCGGCCGACGCCATCGGGCCGGACCGGGTGCATGTGGTGCTGATGCCCTCGCGCTACTCCTCCGACCACTCCATCCGCGACGCCGAGGAGCTCGTCCGCCGCCAGGGCCAGCATTCGCGGATCGTGCCGGTCGCCGAGATCGTCAACGCCTTCGAGAAGGAGATCGACCTGCACGGCCTCGCCGCCGAGAACCTGCAGGCCAGGGTGCGCGGCATGGTGCTGATGAGCCTGTCCAACGAGCACGGGCACCTAGTGCTGACGACCGGTAACAAGAGCGAGCTCGCCACCGGATATTCGACACTTTATGGGGATTCCGCCGGAGGGTACGCGCCGATCAAGGACGTGCCGAAGACCCTGGTCTGGAAGCTGTCCGAATGGCGCAACACCCAGCCCGGCACACCGCCGATCCCGGAAAACTCGATCACGAAGGAGCCCAGCGCCGAGCTGCGGCCCGACCAGCTCGACAGCGACTCGCTCCCGCCGTACGACGTGCTCGACCGGCTGCTCGACGATTACGTGGAGAAGGACCTGGGCCGCGACGAGCTGATCGCCGCGGGCCACGACCCCGAGCTTGTCACGCGGGTCATCCGGCTGGTGGACCAGGCCGAGTACAAGCGCCGGCAGTATCCGCCCGGCCCGAAGATCACTCCGAGGAACTTCGGCCGCGACCGCCGTCTCCCGATCACCAACCGCTGGCGCGAGACCCTTCGCTGAGTCTCACTGATTCTCAGTAAGGCTCAGCGATTCGCCCATTGCCGGGCGAAGGTCCCCGCCTCGCTGGGCGGGGACCGCCCCGGTGGGGGGTAGCGGCTGCGTCAGCGAGGGCGGAAGCCCAGCAGTGCCTCGTCCACGATCCGCTCCGCCAGATCGTCGGGCAGTTCCACATCGTCGTGCGACCACTTGGTGCGCCACAGCATGGCGCCGTTGAGGGCCGCCATCGCCATCTCGACGTCGAGATCGGCACGCAACTCCCCGGTGTCCTTCCCGCGCTGGAGAACGGCGCGCATGGCCGCCCGCCGGGGCTCGATGGCGACCTCCCGGAACCTCTTGGCCAGCCGCGGATGCCGATCCGAGTCGCTCATCGCGATGTTCATGATGCACCGGGTCCGGGCCTGCATGGTCTCGTCACGGATCACCTGAAGGTAGGTGGCCAGGTCGTCCCGGACCGAGGCCCCCGCGGGCGGGGGCATCGGCGGCTTCAGCGTCGCCAGGGCGTCGACGACGAGATCCTCCTTGTTGGACCAGCGCCGGTAGATCGTGGTCTTGCCGACGCCCGCCCGGGCCGCGATCCCCTCGATGGAGAGCTCGGACACCGTGATGCCCTCACCCAGCAGGTCAAGGGCGGCCTCGATGATCGCCTTCTCGGCCTTCTCACTGCGAGGGCGGCCCGCCGGGCGGGCCACCGCTGCCTCTGTCTCCTGCGTCGTCATTGTGATCTCACACTACAGCCGGTTCCTTGTCTTGTTCCGTCTTCGCGTCCGGCACGACGACCGGAGCGCGGCCGGGCATCCAGCGAGCCACCAGAAGGGCGCCGGTGAACGCGACCACGGCCGAACCGAGCGCGGCCCAGTGCATGCCGCCGACGAACGCCTCACCGGCCACCTTCATCAGGCTCGCACCCTGCGCGCCGAGGTGTTCGGCGACCCCCGCCGCACCGGAGATGGACTCGGTCGCGATGTGGCGGAACTGCTCAGGAAGCGTGGCCGCCTTGCCCTCCATGTCGTGGCGGTAGCTGGCGGACAGCGCGGCACCGAGAATCGCGATGCCGAGCGTGCCGCCCACCTGCCGGACGACGTTGCTCATGGACGAGGCGACGCCCGCCTTCTCCCTTTCCACCGAGTTCATGATCGCAGTCGTAGCGGGCGGCAGGATGTTGGCCATGGCCACACCCTGGACGAACATCAGCACGAGCAGGATCCAGACCGGGGTGTCCACCTCGACGAAGGAGTAGGCGGCTATCGCGGCCGCGATCACGAGCATCGCGACCGTGCTGACGGCCTTGGCGCCGTACTTCTGCACCATCTTGGCGCTCTGCGGGGCGAAGGTCAGCTGCGCCACCGCGAAGGGCAGCACCAGCGCGCCGGACTTCAACGGGCTGAAGCCGCGGACGATCTGCCAGTAGAAGGCCATGAAGAACATCACGCCCATGGCCGCGAAGAAGACCATGCCGACACTGACGATCGCGGTGGAGAATCCCGCGTTGCGGAAATGGCGCACATCGAAGGCGGGATGGTCGATCCGGCTCTCGAACCAGACGAAGCCGGCGAGGATCGCCACGCCGACCAGTGTCGGGACGATCACGGTCACGTCGGCGACGGTGCCGAGATCACTGATTCGCACGATGCCGTAGACGAGGCTCACCAGCCCGGCGATCGACAGGAGCACGCCGACGGGGTCGAGCCCGACCTTGTTCGGGTCCTTGGAATCGGGCACGAGCAGCGCGATCAGCACCAGGCCGATCAACACGATGGGAATGTTGACCAGGAAGACCGAGCCCCACCAGAAGTGCTCAAGGAGCAGACCGCCGGTGATCGGGCCGATCGCCACCGCGATGCCGACCCCACCGGCCCAGATGCCGATCGCCTTGCCGCGCTCGTTGAAGGGGAAGACGTTCGAGATGATCGCCAAGGTGGCCGGCATGATCGCGGCGCCGCCGAGGCCCATCAAGGCCCGAGCGACGATCAACTGCAGCGGGTCCTGCGCGTACGCGCTGGCGAGGGAGGCCAGGCCGAACAACACCATGCCGATCATCAGCATGCGCTTGCGGCCGTAGCGGTCTCCGAGAACACCGAAGGTGAACAGCAATCCGGCGAAGACGAGGGTGTAGGAGTTCATCGCCCACTCCAGCTCGCTCTGGGTCGCGCCCAGGCCGTGAACCGGGTCGGCGATCGTCTTGATCGCGACATTGAGAATGGTGTTGTCGAGCACCACGGCCAACAAGCTGAACACCATGACGCCGAGGACCTGCCAACGACGTGGGTGACCGGCATGTGCTTCCACATGTCCCCCATAATTTCGATACGATCTAGTTTCGCTACGCAAGCGTAGCGCTTTGCATATTCGATACGCAACCGTCTCGTTTCGTAAATTCGCTTCTTAGACGATCTCCAGCGATCTCGCAGGTCCAGCGCAGAACGGCTTCATGTTGGGCGGCCAGTGTCGACGGCATGGGGCTTCGAAGGGGCACGTCGATCAAGGCACCGAAGGCGTGCCACCGGTGGACGTGGACCCCGGAGGCCTCGGCGATCCGGCCGCGTTCGCGCGCCGGACGTAGGACACCGACCTCAGGAAAGCGAGATCCACAGATGCCAACTCGACGCTTGCTCCGGCTTCTCGCCGGTACGGCCGCCGCCTCGGCGCTGCTGTTCACCGCCGCGTGCGGCGGAAGCGCGGCCGACTCAACCGGGGCCTCAGGCGACGCTTCCGGGCAGATGGCCAAGTTCCAGCAATGCCTCAAGGACCAGGGAGTGGAACTGCCGGAGAGAGGCGCCGGAGGCCGGGGCGGACCCGGCGGCAACGGCCAGGGCGGCAATGGCCAGGGCGGGGGCGGTCAGGGCGGTCAGCCGCCGTCGGGCGCGCCGTCCGGCGCCCCTGCCGCGCTTCCCAGCGGCCAGCCCAGCACCCGGCCGAGCGGCGCGCCGTCGATGGACGCCGAGACGCAGAAGGCGATGGACGCCTGCGCGCAGTACCGGCCGCGGGGTGGCCCCGGCGATGGCGGCCCCGGTGGCAGTGGTCCCGGCGGCGGTACCGGTGGTCAGGCCGGCAGCGGGCAGTCGAGCGGCGCCCCGGCCCAGACCTGATCGCCGTTCACTGAGGCTCGTTGATTCTCAGTGATTCGCCCATTACCGGGAAACGTCCCCGTCTGATCCGGGCCGGGACGCCCGGCGCGGGGTAGACGTTTCACAGCCGCCCGCCCGCGCCGGGCCCGGTCTTGAGGTCGGCTCCGCGCCCTTGATGAGCGCCGAGCAGTCCATGACCCCTGCCGTGAGGCCGAGGGACCTCACATGCGTCCGCCGGGGCGCGGACGCTTGTCGATCAGACGGTGACCGGTTCGGCGGCCGGTTGGGGCGCGTCACGCCAGAACGGGACGGCGACCAGGACGAGCAGCACCCCGATCGCGCCGGAGGCGGCGAAGGCCCATCCGGGGCCGTGGGCGTCCACTATCGCGCCCGTCACCGGCCCGGCGCTCGCGACGCCTATCGTCAGCGCCATGCCGTGCAGGCCCATCGCCTCACCACGCGAAACGGCCGGAACACGCTGGTTGACCGCGTCGACCGTGGCCGACAGAGCGGGCGCGCAGAGCAGGCCCGCGGGCACCAGCGCGAGGCAGAGCCACCACCATCCGCCGCCCACCAGCCCGATCGGCATGGTCAGCGCGCACAGCCCGCCGATCAGCACCAGCGGTGACAGGCCCCGGGCCAGCCCGCCGTACACGAAGCCGCCGACCATCGAGTAGCCGCACCACAGCGCGATCACCAGGCCGGTCCATTCGGTGGCGGCGGCGCTTTTGAGCGTGGCGACCAATGACAACTCGGTCGCGGTGAGCACGAACGTGAGCGCCGCCGCGACGCCGAGCAGGGTGAGCATGCCGGGGCCGAACCACTGCCGCCGGGGCAAGGCCTCCTGCTTCATCTCGTCGGCCGAACGGGTGGGCGGGTCGAGCGCGAACAGCGCCACACCGGAGCCGACCAGACCTGCCGCCACCGCGAACATGGTCCACGTGCTGGACAACGTGGTGACCGCGACGGCGGGCCCGATCATGAACGAGAGCTCCACTCCCATCGAGTCCAGCGCGAACCCGGTCCGCCGGATTGTGCCCTGCCACACCGACAGTTTCGCTACTGGATTACATGCGATGCCCGGACTGTTGTACGCCGTGGCGACATGCAATGATCTGACTGTCCGGGGACGCCACAGGGGCGCCACGAGGCCTTGGAGGTAGCCATGTCCTCTGTTTCGTTTGTATCCAGTTCTCCCACATCCGGTCCTCCCGTATCCAGTCCTCCCGCATCCGGCACGTCGACCGCGCTCTACGGCGGCAAGGCCGGGCGCAGGGTCACCGTCCGCGACATCGCGGCGGCCAAGGACCGGCACGAGAAGTGGCCTATGGTCACCGCGTACGACGCCATGACCGCGAGGATCTTCGACGAGGCGGGCATTCCCGTCATGCTCGTCGGCGACTCGGCCGCCATGGTCGTCTACGGCTACGACTCGACCCTGCCCGTCACGGTCGACGACCTGATCCCGCTCACCGCCGCGGTGGTCCGGGGCTCCACACGCGCCATGGTCGTCGCCGACCTGCCGTTCGGCTCCTATCAGGCGTCACCGCAGCAGGCCCTTGAGACGGCCACCCGCTTCATGAAGGAGGCCGGTGCGCACGCCGTCAAGCTGGAGGGCGGCCATCGGGTGCTTCCCCAGGTCGAGATGCTGGTTTCGGCCGGCATCCCGGTCATGGCCCACCTCGGCCTGACCCCGCAGTCCGTCAACGTCTTCGGCGGCTACCGGGTGCAGGGCCGTGGCCAGTCGGGCGACGAGCTGATGGCCGACGCGAAGGCTCTGGAGCACGCGGGCGCGTTCGCCATCGTGCTCGAATGCGTCCCGGCCGATCTCGCGAACCGGGTGACGGCCTCGCTGAGCATCCCCACGATCGGCATCGGCGCCGGTGGGGACACCGACGCCCAGGTCCTCGTCTGGCAGGACCTCATGGGCCTGACCCCCCGTCCGGCCAAGTTCGTGAAGAGGTACTTCGACTTGGCGGGCGAGATGGACCGGGCGGTCCGCGCCTTCGCCGACGAGGTCGCGTCCGGCGCCTACCCCGCCCCCGAGCACACATACCAATGACCGCTGCCTTTCGCCCCAAGCGACCGGCCCCGATCCCCCCGCCTTCGGTCGCTGGCCTTCAGCCACCGATTGAGGGTTAGTTCTCCCGTCCACCGATCCCCCGGGCGGCCCCACGCGGGCCGCCCGGCGGCTCTCGATCGTCCTCGGTTGCGCCGTTCTCACCACGACGTTCACCGTCGTCCCCGCCGGGGCGCGGGCCGGCAAGGCGACGCATTACACGCTGGAATCAGGCGGCGGCAACTGCTCCTACCCCTCCCCTCCTGCGAACGGCCTCTACGCCGCCCTGTCCCCGGCCGAGTACGCCAAGGGCGCGCGGTGCGGCGGCTACCTGGACGTCACCGGCCCCCGGGGAACCGTCCGGGTGAAGATCGTCGACCAGTGCCCGCCCTGCTCGACGGGCCACCTCGATCTGAGCAAGCCCGCGTTCGCCAGGATCGCCGACCCGCGGAAGGGCGTCACGGGAGTCACCTACCGCCTGGCCCGCGATCCACGGCCGAGCGGAAAGCTGGCCTTCCGCGTCAAGGAGGGCTCCTCCCAGTGGTGGCTCGGCCTCCTGGTGATCAACCATGGCAACCCGCTGACCTCGGTCGAGATCCGGCAGAGCGGCCGATGGCGCAAGCTGCTCCGCACGGACTACAACTACTGGCTGGCGGAGAAACCGGGCCCGGGACCCGGTCCCTTCACTGTTCGGATCATCGACGCCCGCGGCTATCGCGCGACGGTGCGGAAGATCCGGCTGGCACCCGAGAAAGTTCAGCGCACCAACGTCAGGATGTACTGAGAGCCTGCTCGAAGTCGGCCCACAGGTCCTCGGGGTGCTCGATGCCGACCGCCACTCGCACCGTGCCCTCGCCAATGCCCGCTGCGGCGAGGGCGGCGGCGTCCAGCGACCGGTGGGAGACGCTCGCCGGATGCGTGACGAGGGTCTCCACGCCGCCGAGCGAGGGTGCGAGCAGTGCCAGCCGTACGGAACTCATGAAGGCCTCACCCGCCGCGCGGCCGCCGACCAGATCGAAGGAGAACACGCCGCCGAAGTCGGGCAGCAGCTTGGCGGCCACGTCATAGGACGCGTGCGACCGCAGCCCGGGCCAGTGCACGGCGGCCACGGCGGGGTGCTCGGCGAGCCGGGTGGCCAGCAGGCGGGTGTTGACGCAGTGCCGGTCCATGCGCAGCGGCAAAGTCTGGAGCCCGCGCAGCGTCAGCCACGCGGCGAACGGATCGGCCGTCGCCCCGAGCTCGATCGCGTACGCCCAGACCTTGCGGTACAGCTCGGACGAGGCGAAGACGGCGATGCCACCCAGCACGTCGGTGTGCCCGGACAGATACTTGGTGGTCGAGTGGACGACCACGTCGGCGCCGTGGTCCAGCGGGCGGCACAGCAGCGGTGAGGCGAACGTGTTGTCCACCACTGTGATCAGGCCTGCCTCGCGCCCGGCCGCGCTCATCCCCGGCAGGTCCGCGACCTGCGTCATCGGGTTCGCGATCGTCTCCAGGTAGAGCAGCTTCGTCGAGGACCGTACGGCATCGCGGACGGCGGCGGGGTCGGCCTCCGGCACGTAGGTGACCTCGATGCCGAAGCGTGCCGTCAGATCGGCGAGCATGTGGGCGGTGCCACCGTACAGGGCCTTCTGGGCGATCACGTGATCCCCGGCCTGAAGCAGGGCGAGCAGCACCGAGTTGATCGCGCCCATCCCGGACCCGGCCGCGATCGCGGCCGTCCCGCCCTCAAGGTCGGCGATGGCCTCCTCCAGCGCGCGCACGGTCGGATTCGACATCCGCCCGTAGACGAAAGGTCCGTCCGGACGGGTCATAGCGTCGGCGAAGACCATCGGATCGTCGAAGACGAACCCCGAGGTCTGATACAGCGGCACGGTGATCGGCACGCTGCCGTGCAGCTCCGGCTTGGGAAGGTGGACGACACGAGTCTCTGGGCGCAGGGTGCTCATGCCGATAAGAATGACCCGGCAAAAGCCGCTTTGTCAGATCCAATCCGGCATGATTGGTCCATCAATAGGGCCAATCGAGCAGTTGAGTCCGGATCGCGGGAGGCGCACGACATTGGGCGAGTCAGCGAAGGCCGACCCGGTCGGCGACCTCGTGGGGCTGCTGGGGCGATGGGCCGCGGGCCGTGGCCCGCTCTACCTGCTGCTCGCCGCCCGGCTTCGCGTGCTGATCGACGACGGCCTGCTCAGCCCCGGGACCATCCTGCCGCCGGACCGGATCCTCGCCCGGAGCCTGGCCGTGGGCCGGGGAACGGTCGTGTCCGCGTACGACCTGCTGCAGCAGGAGGGCAAGCTCGTCCGCCGACAGGGCAGCGGCACCCGGGTCGCCGCGGCCGAACTGCCCGCGACCCGCAGCACGTCCGACGGGGTCACCAACCCCCTGCTGCTGCACCTCCTCGACCCGCCCGACGGAGTCACCCTGCTGAGCTGCGCCGCATGGCTGGAGCCCCCCGCCGAGCTCAGCGAGGCCTACCAGGAGGCGGCCGTACGGCTGTCACGAGTCGGGGACGATATGGGCTACCACCCCGCCGGCCATCCGACGCTGCGCCGGGCGCTGGCGGACCACTTCACCCGCCGAGGACTGCCCACCACAGCCGACGAGATCCTGGTGACCAATGGCGGCCAGCAGGCCCTGAGCTTGATCACAAGCCTGCTCGTCGCGCCCGGGGACCTCGTCCTGACCGAGACCCCCACCTACCCGAGCGTGATCGAGATCTTCCGCAACGCGGGCGCCCTCGTCGAAGGCCGTGACGCGCGCTCCACCCGCGAGAACGGCACGCTGGACCCGGCGGCCACACCATCCTCGGGATCAGCGGCGGGATCAGCCGCGGAACCGTTCAGGACTCGCGAGACTGCGGGACCGTCCAGGCCCCAGGAGGCCGCGGGGCGGCGGGCGGCCCTCGCATATGTCATCCCCACCGCCCACAACCCCACGGGGTCGATCATGCCGCCGCTGGCCCGCCGCCGCCTGGCCGCCTGGGCGGCGGACAACGACGTTCCGCTGATCGACGACGAGGTGCCCGCGGAGCTGTGCTTCTCCGGCGAGACCCCGCCGCCCCTCGCGTCCTACGGCGGCGGGGAACACCTCATCACCGTGGGCTCGCTCAGCAAGCTGATCTGGGGCGGGCTGCGGGTCGGCTGGGTCCGCGCCGCGGCGCCGGTAATCTCGCGGCTGGCCCGGCTGCGCGCGGTTCACGACTTCGGCGGCGACGTGCTCGCCCAACTCGCCGCAGTGGCGCTGCTCGCCCGCCTTGACGACGTACGGCGCGGCCGCACGGCCCTGCTCCGGGCGAGACATGACCATCTCTGCGCCGAGCTGCGGGAACGGCTGCCTGACTGGTCGTTCGAGCCCGCTCTCGGTGGCCCGACGATCTGGGTGCGGCTGCCCCGGGGCGATGCGGGCGCCTTCGCACAGGTGGCCATCAGGCACGGGGTGGCCGTGCCGCCCGGCCCGTGCTTCGACCCGTCCGGCGGCCACACCGACCACCTGCGGGTGCCGTTCCTCCTGCCGGAGGAGGAGCTCAGCAGGTGCGTCGCCCAGCTCGCACTCGCCTGGCGGGCCTATGACGGCTCGCCCCGCCCGCCCTCCCTCCACGCCCTGGTCGTCTGACCCAGCCCGAAAGGTCACCTGCGACCCAGCGACTGGAGCTCCGGCCGGGCTCCCCCGCCGGGAACGTGGATCAGTTCGCGCTGGCGTGCCGACGGGTTTGTCCCTGGTGCAGGGCGGGCAGGGCGCCGCCGAGGATCGTCGCACCTGTTAGGCGGAAATCGTCACCCGTCCTAGGCGCCGATCCTGATCGAGGACATCCACGGCACGAACGGTCGGCACATTTGAAGCGCTCCCCACGGCTAAAGCCGGGGGATTCCAGCCAGCTCGGACGCCGTCATGGCGGTGGTCCGGGCTGCTGTTGCTTGGCGGTTCGCCTTCCGGCCCACGGTTGCCTGTGGTTTG
>JBIOWF010000072.1:0-33585 GCA_044868295.1 Microtetraspora sp.
CCTCCGGAGGCGGCGCCGCTGGTGAGCGCGTGCAGCGCGCCACGGGTCGTCCGGACGGTCAGCTGGGGGTCGTCGGCGAGGACGGTGCCGATGCCCGCGATGATCGCGTCGCTCTCGGCGCGCAGGCGATGGACGTCGGCGCGCGACTCCGGGGAGGTGATCCACTGGCTGGTGCCGTCCTCGGCCGCGGAGCGCCCGTCGACCGTGGCGGCGAACTTCCAGGTCACGTGTGGCTTGTGCCTGCGGATGAAGGTGAGCCAGGCCTCGTTGACCCGCTCGGCCTCCTCGGTCAGCACGCCCGTGTCCACCTGGACTCCGTGCGCCCGCAGCTTGTCGATGCCCCCGGCCGCAACGGGATTGGGGTCGGTGACCGCGATCACGACCCGGCCGACGCCCGCCCGCAGGAGCGCGTCCGTGCACGGGCCGGTCCTGCCGGTGTGGTCGCAGGGCTCCAGGGTCACGTACGCGGTGCCGCCGCTCGCCCGCTCCCCGGCCTCACGGAGAGCGCCGACCTCGGCGTGGGGCCCGCCCGCGTAGGCGTGGAAGCCCTCACCCGCGACGCCGCCGTCGGCGTCGACGATCACGCAGCCCACGACGGGGTTGGGGCTGGTGGTTCCACGGCCGCGGGCGGCAAGTTCGATCGCGCGCGCCATGTGGGCGATGTCCCGCGCGTCGTCCGCCTGCACGTGGATCTGCTCGCTCACCCCGGTCGTCCTCCTCGCCAGTGTCGCCATGGCGGGCTCCGGGGGTGATGGGTGCCGGCACATGCACCTCATCGACGGGCGACCTTGCCGACCGGCACGGTCACCCGTTCGCGCGCTTCCTCCCATCCGGACTTTCACCGTCGGTCCCGGAATTTCACCGGGTCCACCGGCCGATGGATTCGGCCGGGTCGCGGACTGTCACCGCCGGTTCGGAATTTCACCGACCCCGGAGCACGCTGCTCTCGTCTCTTGGGTAGCTCACCACTCCTCGTTCGCTTCGCGGCCGGTCCTCGGCCGGCCACTCCGCTCACCGCGTCGGGTTCGCTCCCACCCATCAGTGTGCCATGCCCGGGCAAATGGAGCTCCAGGACCCCCGGAAGCAACAACCAAACGGACGATCGGTGATGCTAGGCGGCCGCCCCTTTCTCCGCCATGACCTGCCGCGCGCGCCGGGCGGCGGGGGCATAGCGCATGGGGGCGGGCACCAGGCCGATGCCGCGGTGCAGCGCCTTGAGCGACACGCTCGCCCACAGGTCGCCGATCGGAGTCGCGGGCAGGCCGTACAGGCGGCGCGCCCAGCGCGGGAGGGACGCGAAGGCGAGCAGCGTGATGAGCGGAACGGCCGGCTTCAACGGGGTGAGCAGGAGCGGCAGCGGGGCGTTGAGCGACGACAGCAGCGGATGGGCGGCCTCGGGGACGAAGTAGAGCCGGGGCCGCTCCCCTTCGATGTAGTCCCGCATCTCGGCGACCGAGCCCGGAACGTCTCGCGGGCGCAGGCCGACCACCGCGGCGGCGCGCCGCCATTCGGCGACGAACCGGTCGGCGTCCTCGTCGCCGAGCGGGACGCCCGCGCGCCGGGCCACGGACAGGTAGGAGTCGACCTCGGCGACGTGCACCCAGCGGAGGGCCTCGGGGTCGTCGAGACGGAACCGCTCCCCCGTGTCCGGATCGAACGCGGTCAGCTTGGCGTGGATCTTGCGAACCCTGGCTCCGGCCCTGGCGACCTCCGCGCGCGAGCCATACGTGCGGACGCGCACGAACTCGGTGGTGCGCTGGAACCGCGCCCACGCCTCGCCGGGCTCAAGCAGGGCCGAGTTCTGCAGGACCCCGCGCATCGCACGGGGATGCAGGCCCTGCATCAGCAGTGCCCGGAAGCCGCCGACGAGGAGGATCGGCTCACCCATCACCCTCCAGGTCACCGACTCCGGGCCGAACAGCCCGTGGTCCACGTACCCGCCCCCATCCATACCCAGGTAGCTACCCGGCGAGGCGGGCGGCACACATTACGGATAAATCCGCCATTAGGGAGTGGCATGGGTTTACTGGCGATGGCCCATCGTCTTAAATATGTCCAGGTTTTGTCTCGAATTCGTGACACAAATCCACCTACTTGGTGCCCGGTTCTATAGGCGCCATCGCGCCAGGTCAACAGGATTTCCGGACACAAGCCGATTTACGTTGAACAACAAAGCACATACGAATCAAGAAGCATTGTGGAGGCGATTGACCACCGCGAAATAGGTTGTCAAGGTTCCCGCAGATCGGGATTTCTTCCGACCTCCAATGCGTCTTCCGGAGCCCCCGTACAATGACGTTCTCCTCACAGACCGCGGCAGAGCCGAGCGCCCACGCCGCCGGCCCGCCGGCCGCCGGGTCCGGCGAAGGTGTGACCGGACGATCCCCCGGGCAGCTGATGTGGCGGCGCTTCCGCCGCGACCGGACAGGAGTGGCCTCGGCGCTCGTCGTCCTGTTCTTCATACTGGTCGCGATCGCCGCACCACTGATCTCCGCGATGTACGGCAAGGACCCTTACACCACCTACGGGCTGGACGATCCGGGGCTGCTCAACGAGTACGGCTTCCCGATCCGCCCCAATGGGGGAATCAGCTCCGACTTCTGGTTCGGGATCGAGCCGGGCCTGGGCCGGGACGTGTTCATCCAGCTCGTGTACGGCATCCGCACCTCGCTGCTGATCGCGCTGGCGGCGACGATCGGCACCACGGTGATCGGCGTCGTGGTCGGCATCGTCGCCGGCTACGTGGGCGGCAAGACGGACTACTTCGCCGGCCGGGTGATCGACGTCCTGCTGTCGTTCCCCGAGACACTCTTCATCATCGCGTTCATGCCGGTGATCGAGAACCTGCTCGTCAAGCCGGACGAGGAGACACCCACCTGGCTGCGGGCCACCTCGCTCATCATCATGCTGACCGCCTTCGGCTGGGCCGGGCTGTCCCGGCTGCTCCGCGGGAGCGTGCTCTCGCTGCGCGAGCGCGAGTTCGTCGAGGCCGCCCGGGTCACCGGCGCCTCACCTTCGCGGATCGTCTTCAAGGAGCTGCTGCCCAACCTGTGGACGCCGATCCTGATCCAGTCGACGCTCGCGCTGCCCGCCTTCGTGACGGCGGAGGCCGGGCTGTCCTTCCTCGGGGTCGGCATCGTCGAGCCCACGCCCGACTGGGGCCGCATGTTCCTCCGGGGCACCGAGGTCTACACCTCCGACATCACCTACCTCATGTTCCCCGGCATCGCCCTGCTGATCTTCGTGGTCGCCTTCAACCTGCTCGGCGACTCCGTCCGCGACGCCTTCGACCCCAAGATCAGACACTGACCATCCCAGCTATGAAATCCCCCAGATAGGAGCGATATGTCCAGCCGAAAGCGGTCCGCGTTGGCCGTTCTCGCCGTCGGCGCGCTCGCGCTCACCGGCGCCTGCGCCAAAGGCGGAGGCGGAGGCGGGGGCCCCGCGGGCGGCTCCGCCCCCAGCGCGGCCGCGTCGGGCGGAGCGTCCGCCAACACGGCCCCGAAGATCACCATCGGCACCGCGGCCGACTCCACCGGACCGGCCCCCGCCCCCGAAGGCGTCGTCAAGGGCGGCACGATCAACATGATCGACCGCGACGACTACTCCCACCTCGACCCGGGCCGCGTCTACACCAACGTCGAGTCCACCTTCGCCCTGCTGATCACCCGGCAGCTCACGGGTTACAAGCGGGTCGCCAAGAACGACTACAAGCTCGTCGGTGACCTCGCCACCGACACCGGAGAGGTGTCCGACGGCGGCAAAACCTGGAAGTTCACGCTCAAGGACGGCGTGAAGTGGCAGGACGGCAACCCGATCACGTCCGCCGACGTGAAATGGTCCGTCGAGCGGCTGTTCGCCCCGTACAGCACCGAGGGCGCGCCGTACGTCCAGCAGTGGCTGACGAAGGAGGACTACAAGAAGGCCTACGAGGGCCCGTACGACGGCAAGGAGCTCGACGACATCGAGACTCCAGACGACAAGACGATCATCTTCAAGTTCAACGAGCCGCACGCGGACGCCAACTTCGCGCTGGCCATGACGACGTACGGCATCGTGCCGAAGGCGAAGGACACCAAGGAGAAGTACGACAAGGAGCCCGTCTCCAGCGGCCCGTACATCATCTCCCGGCATACCGTCGACAAGTCGATGGACCTGGAGCGCAACCCGAACTGGGACCCGGCCACCGACCCGATCCGCGGCGCCTACCCGGACAGGTGGCATCTGGAGTTCGGCTTCCAGGCCCTCCAGGTCACCGACCGGTTCATCGCCGACACGGGCGACGACAAGAAGACGCTCAGCTTCTACACCGGCGTGGCGCCCGAGCGGCTGCAGCAGGTGCTGGGCGACGCGAGCCTCCGGCCGCGCCTGATGCGGCAGGCCTCGCCGTACGGGTCCTACTTCTACTTCAACCTGGACCGCGTGACGGACATCAAGATCCGCCAGGCCGTCAACCACGCGTGGCCCACGAAGCAGATCCAGCAGATCAAGGGCGGCCCGGCGTCCACGACGCTGTCCACCACGATCCTCAACCCGACCGTGGCGGGCTTCCAGGACTACGACCTGTTCGAGAAGAAGACCAAGCCCGAAGGCGACATCGCCAAGGCCAAGGAGCTGCTCGCCCAGTCGAGCGACCCCACCCCGACCCTGGTGTACGGCTACAACCAGACTCCGACCGAGGAGCGGGTCACCATCGCCATCAAGAACGCGCTGGAGAAAGCCGGGATCAAGGTCGTCGCCAAGCCGATGAACACCAAGACGTGGTACGACTCCGTCAGCAAGGTCAAGAACGGCTTCGACCTCTACTGGGGCGGCTGGGGCGCCGACTGGCCCACCGCGGCCACCGTCTTCCCCGTCATCTTCGGCCCGATCTACGACGGCGGACAGAACCTGGCGCACATGAAGGACCCGGCCAGCGAGGCGGAGATCAGGCGGATCCAGAACCTCGGCGACGCCAACGAGGCCAACGCGGCCTGGGGCGCACTCGACAAGAAGATCATGGAGACGGTCACGCCGCTGGTCCCCGACCTGAACGACATCGCCAACTCCCTGCACGGCTCGCTGGTGGGCGGCGCCGAGGTCGACCCGACCAGCTGGGTCGTCTCGCCGAACACCATCTTCGTGAAGCAATAGGCCACGCCTCCGGGGCGTCCCAGGCGCCCCGGAGCACCGCTCAGGAGCTCCCGTGCTTCGATTCCTCACCCGCCGGACGCTCGGCGCGGCGTTCATCCTCCTGATCGTCGCCGCAGTGACGTTCTTCCTCTTCTTCGCCGTGCCCGGCGACCCGGCACGGCTCGCCTGCGGAAAGGTCTGCCCGCCGGAGACCCTCGCGCAGGCCAGGCACAATCTCGGGCTGGACCAGCCGATCTTCGTCCAGTTCGTGACCTGGCTGGCCGGCATATTCGTGGGACGCGACTACGAGGGCCTCGGCCACTGCCCGGCGCCGTGCCTCGGTTATTCGTTCGTCAACCGCGAGCCCGTGTTCGGCACGATCGTCGACCGGATGCCGGTGACGATCTCGCTGACGGTGGGCTCCTCGATCATGTTCCTGGTCTTCGGCGTCGGCACCGGCATCATCGCCGCGGTCAAGCAGGGCCGGGTCCTGGACAAGATCGCCAGTGTCTCGTCGCTGATCGGCGCCTCCGTGCAGATCTACTTCATCGGCACGCTGGCCATGTACTTCCTCGTCTACCAGTGGCAGGTCATCGAGCGGCCCAGATATGTGCCGTTCAGCGAGGATCCCCTCGGCTGGGCGGCCGGCCTGCTGCTCCCCTGGGTCGTCCTGGCGATCATCTTCACCGCCAACTACACGCGGATGACCCGGTCCACGATGGTCGAGCAGCTCGGCGAGGACTTCGTCCGTACGGCACGGGCGAAGGGAATGCCCGGCCGCAGCGTGGTCCTGCGCTTCGCGCTGCGCGGCACGCTGATCCCCATCGTCACCATCTTCGGCATCGACGTCGGCTCGCTCATCGGCGGGGCGATCATCACGGAGACCACGTTCAGCCTGCAGGGCATCGGCCGCCTCTCGATCCAGGCGGTGGTCAACTCCGACCTGCCCATGCTGATGGCCACCGTCCTCCTGGCCGCCGCGGCGATCGTGGTCTTCAACGTCATCGTGGACGCCCTGTACGCCGTGATCGACCCGCGCGTCCGCCTCAGCTAGGAGCCCTCCTTTGACCGCCGTGACACTCTCCGACCGGAGCCCGGGCCGCCGGGCTGACTCCTTCCTGTCCGTCCAGGACCTGCGCGTCTCCTTCCAGACGGAGGACGGCGTCGTACGCGCGGTCGACGGGCTGTCCTTCGAGGTGGAGAAGGGCACGACGCTCGGGATCGTGGGCGAGTCCGGATCCGGCAAGTCGGTGACGAACCTCGCCGTCCTCGGCCTGCACAACCCCGACGTCACCGACATCGACGGGGAGATCTGGTTCGAGGACCAGGAGCTCGTCGGCGCGAACCGGACCGCCATGGAACGGCTTCGCGGCAACCGGATCGCCATGATCTTCCAGGATCCGCTGACATCGCTCTCGCCGTACCACACGGTGGGCCGGCAGATCGGCGAGGTGTACCGCAGGCACAAGGGAGCGAGCAGGCGCGAGGCGCGGAACCGCGCGGTCGAGATGCTGGAGAGAGTCGGCATCCCGAACCCGAGGACCCGCGTGGACGACTACCCGCACCACTTCTCCGGCGGCATGCGGCAGCGCGTCATGATCGCCATGGCCCTCGTCTGCGATCCCGACCTGCTGATCGCCGACGAGCCGACCACGGCGCTCGACGTGACCGTCCAGGCGCAGATCCTCGACCTGCTCAAGGACCTGCAGGAGCAGACGGGGACCGCCATCATCCTGATCACTCACGATCTCGGCGTGGTCGCCAGGACCGCGCACCAGGTGATGGTGATGTACGCGGGCCGGGCGGCGGAGCGCGGCAGCGTGCGCGAGGTCCTCGGCGCGCCCCGGCACCCGTACACGTGGGGCCTGCTCTCCTCGGTGCCCCGGCTGGGGGCCCCGGTCGACGTCCCGCTCAGGCCGGTGCGGGGTACTCCTCCGAGCCTGCTCAGCCCGCCCTCGGGCTGTCCCTTCCATCCGCGCTGCGACCACACCGGGCTGGCCGGGCCCGAGCTGTGCGCCCGCGCGCGACCGGGCCTGTCCCCCGAGGCCGGGCACGGGGACGCGTGCCACCTCACGCTGAAACAGAAGCAGGAAACCTTCGCGCAGATCAAGGAAGCAATGTGACGACGCCGCTGCTCGAGCTCGACGGGCTGACCAAGCATTTCCCGGTCATGGGCGGCTTCGTCCTGAAACGCCAGATCGGCGCCGTGCACGCCGTCGACGGCGTCGACCTGACGGTGGGCGCCGGGGAGACCGTCGGGCTGGTCGGGGAGTCGGGCTGCGGGAAGTCCACGCTGGGCCGGCTCGCCGCCCGCCTGTACGAGCCCAGCGGGGGCAAGGTGCTGTACCAGGGCCGTGACATCAGCCACGCCTCCCGCAGGGAGCTGAAGCCGATCCGCCCCGAGATCCAGATGATCTTCCAGGACCCGTACAGCTCGCTCAACCCGCGCCAGACGGTGGGCACGATCATCCGCGGCCCTATGGACATCAACGACATCGGCCAAGGAAGCGGGCGGCGCACGCGCGTCCAGGAGCTACTGGAGATCGTCGGGCTCAACCCGGAGCACTACAACCGGTTCCCGCACGAGTTCTCCGGCGGCCAGCGGCAGCGCATCGGCGTCGCCAGGACACTGGCCCTCAACCCCAGCCTCATCATCGCGGACGAGCCGGTGTCGGCTCTCGACGTCTCCATCCAGGCCCAGGTCATCAACCTGCTGCAGCGCCTGCAGCGCGACCTCGGCATCGCCTTCCTGTTCATCGCGCACGACCTGGCCGTGGTCCGGCACTTCTCGCAGCGGGTCGCCGTGATGTACCTCGGCAAGATCGTCGAGGTCGGCGACCGTGAGTCGATCTACGAGCGGCCACGGCACCCGTACACGCACGCGCTGCTGTCCGCCGTGCCCGAGGCCGACGTGGAGAGCGACCACCGCGAGCGCATCCGGCTCACGGGCGACGTCCCCTCCCCCATCGACCCGCCGTCCGGCTGCCGCTTCCGCACCCGCTGCTGGAAGGCCGAGGCCACGTGCGCCGAGAAGCCGCCGCCGCTGCTGCGGCTGAGCGGCAACAGCGCCGGGCACCTCACCGCCTGCCACTTCCCCGAGGCTCCCACCACGCGCCCCGACGACGCCGTCCCCGACCCCGCCCTGGCCTGACCGCGACGGACGCCCGGACGATCGCGCCCTGGGGGGCTCCCCGCTGTGGCCTGAGCGGACGCTAGACGCTTTCCGCCTGCGCCCGCAGGTTCCGTACGGCCTGCGCGGGGTCATCCGCTCCGTAAACGGCGTTACCGGCGACGAACACGTCGGCTCCGGCCTCGGCGCACCGCTCGATGGTCTCAGCCGACACACCGCCGTCAACCTGGAGCCAGACCTCGCCGCCGAACTTCTCGATCAGGGCGCGTGCACGCGAGATCTTGGGCAGCATCAGGTCCAGGAATTTCTGGCCGCCGAAGCCCGGCTCGACGGTCATCACCAGCAGCATGTCGATCTCGGGGAGCAGGTCCTCGTAGTAGTCGACCTGCGTCGCGGGGTTGAGTGCGAACCCTGAGCGGGCACCGGCCGCCCGGATCGCCCTGAGGGTCCGCACGGGCGCCTTGGCCGCCTCCGCGTGGATGGTGACGCTTCCCGCGCCCGCCTCGGCGTAGGCGGGAGCCCACCGGTCCGGGTCCTCGATCATGAGATGGCAGTCCAGCGGCAGGGAGGTCGCCTTGAGGAGCGAGTCCACCACCGGCAGGCCCAGCGTGAGGTTCGGCACGAAATGGTTGTCCATGACATCCACGTGCAGCCAGTCTGCGACCCCCTCGACCCGGGCGGCCTCATCGGCGAGCCGGGCGAAGTCAGCGGACAGGATGCTGGGCGATATCTGTATGGCCATGATGCCCGAGTGTAAAGGCCTCAGCCGCCGCCCCACGCGCCGGGCCGACCGAGCCCCGCTGGTCACCGCCTGCGGAGCAGGGCGAGGAACATGGCGTCGGTGCCGTGGCGGTGTGGCCAGAACTGGGCGTAGGGTCCGGGGCCCAGGTCGGGGACCTCGGGCAGGAACTCCCGGGCGTCCAGCACCTCGACCCGGTCCGCGACGTCGCCGACCACGGCCCGTGTCTCGGCCAGATGCGGCGAGCAGGTCACGTAGGCGATCACGCCGCCGGGCCGTACGGCGTCGAGGGCGGAGTCCAGCAGCCTGCGCTGCAGCGCGGTGAGCTCGGGGAGGCTGCGCGGGTCGCGCCGCCAGCGCGCCTCCGGACGCCTGCGCAGCGCGCCCAGGCCCGTGCACGGCGCGTCCAGCATCACCCGGTCGAAGGCCCCGGAGCGCCATGGCGGCTCGGTCCCGTCCGCGACGATCACCTTGGCCTCGGCGGTCGTCTGCCAGACCAGCCGGGCACGGTGCTCCTGCACGTCGGCGCCGAGAAGACGTGCCCCACGCTGTACGGCTATCGCGTCCAGCAACCCCGCCTTGCCGCCGGGCCCCGCGCACATGTCCAGCCAGCGGGTGTCCCGTTCGAGGGGCACGCGGGTGAGGGCGAGGGCGACCAGTTGGCTCGCCTCGTCCTGTACGGCCACCCGGGCCTCTCCCACGGCGCGCAGCCGCCCGGGGTCGCCCTCGGTCAGATAGGCCCCGTACGGCGAGTAGGCGGCGGGTTCGGCGCCGGCCTGCAGCAGCTCGTCGAGTGTGGCCCGGCCCGGGCGGGCGACCAGGGTGACCCCGGGCCGCTCGTTGTCGGCCTCCAGCAGCGCGGCGGTCTCGTCGAAGTCTCCGCCGACGGCGTCCCTGAGCGCCGTGACGATCCAGCTCGGGTGACTGTAGGTGATCGCGAGGTTGCCGATCGGATCGGACTCCTTCGAGGGGGCGACGATCTCCAGCCACTGCTCGATGGTCCGGCCCGCCACCTTCCGCAGCACCGCGTTTGCGTACTTCGCGGGACCGGCGCCGACCCGGAGCCGGACGAGGTCGATGGTCGCGCTGACCGCCGCGTGCGGCGGGATGCGGGTGCTGAGCAGCTGGTGGACGCCGAGCCGGATGGCGTCGAGCAGCGGCGGGTCCACATTCTCGGGAGCGCGGTCGCTGCACGCGGCGATGATCTCGTCATAGGTGCCGAGCCCGCGGAGCGTGCCGTAGGCGAGCTCGGTGGCGAGCGCCGCGTCGCGTCCCGCGATCTTTCGCTGGCGGAGCAGCGTGGGCATCAGGAGATTGGCGTAGGCGTCCCGCTCGTCGACGGCACGCATGAGGTCGTAGGCCGCGATGCGGGCCGCGTCCTTGACCGGCCTCGGCGGGCGTCGCGACTTCGGACGGCTCCCGCCGCGATCCTGCGTGCCCGGCACCGCTCGGCCGCGATCCGCATCGCCCCCGCCGACCTGCCCGTTCCGGCCCCCTTGCGCGTTGGGACGCGCCTGACCATCCCGGTCGGCCTGCCGATTGCGACCCGCCTGGCCTCCGGTCTGGCCGCCCCGGCCGCGCTTGCCCTGGCCGCCGCTCCTGTGGTTCACGGTCACTCAGTCCAGCCGATCCTGGTCGGTCATGCGAACGCCGCGTGCCCATTCGGCCGCGGTCATCAGGCGTTTGCCCTGCGGCTGCACCTCGCCCAGCTCGACGGGGTGGCTTCCCGTGCCGACGAGGACGCGATTCTTCCCCGCCCTGATCTCGCCGGGTGCGAGCTTCTCCGCCGTCCCCGCCGCGGGGAGGCCGGAGACAGGCCCGCCCGCCTCGGGCGTGAGCCGTACGGGACCGAGCTTGACCCGCTGGCCGCGGAACTCGGTCCACGCGCCGGGCGCGGGGGTGCACGCGCGGATCAGCCGGTCCACCCGCATGGCGGGGGCCGCCCAGTCGACCCGCGCGTCCTCGACGCTGATCTTCGGCCCGACGCTCACCCCGTCGGCGGGTTGTGGCCGGGCCTCCAGCGTGCCGTCCTCGATGCCGTCCAGCGTCGCCACGAGCAGCCCGGCGCCGGACACGGCGAGCCGCGCGAGCAGGTCACCGCTGGTGTCCGTGGGCCGCACCTCCTCCGTGACCACGCCGAAGACCGGGCCCGCGTCGAGCTCCCTGACGATCCGGAAGGTCGCCGCGCCGGTGATCTCGTCGCCGTGCAGCACCGCGTGCTGGACCGGCGCCGCCCCGCGCCATGCGGGCAGCAGGGAGAAGTGCAGGTTCACCCAGCCGTGCGGCGGGATGTCCAGGGCGGACTGCGGCAGCAGCGCTCCGTAGGCGACGACCGGGCAGCAGTCGGGGCCGATCGCCTTGAGCCTGTCCAGGAACGCCGGGTCTCCCGCCTTGTCCGGCTTGAGCACCTCGATGCCCGCGTCTTCGGCCAGCTGGGCCACCGGGCTCGGGTGCACCCTGCGCCCCCGGCCCGACTCGGCGTCCGGGCGGGTGACGACGGCGGCCACCTCGTGCCTGGGCGA
The DNA here is from genome assembly GCA_044868295.1 of Microtetraspora sp. Classification (GTDB taxonomy): domain Bacteria; phylum Actinomycetota; class Actinomycetes; order Streptosporangiales; family Streptosporangiaceae; genus JBIOWF01. The sequence continues at coordinate 11,504 of JBIOWF010000072.1, forward strand.
GTCCAGCAGCGCGCGCAGCGACGGCAACGCGGTGTCCGGGGTGCCGGCGAAGACCAGACGCACTAGATGGCCCTCCCGTGGGTCGCGTGCGGAGAGAACTTGACGGCGGGCGCCGCTAGGCCGCTCCACTCGGCCTCTCGGATGGCCTTCATCGCGAGCTTGCGCTGCTTGACGTCCATCCGGTCGATGAACAGCACACCGTTCAGGTGGTCCGTCTCGTGCTGGAGGCAGCGCGCCATGAGGTCGCTGCCCTCGATCGTGACGGGATCACCGTACATGTTGAAGCCCTTGGCGACGGCCCGGATCGCACGTGGCGTCGGGAAGGTCAGGCCGGGGAAGGACAGGCAGCCCTCCTCGCCCTCCTCGTCCAGGTCGGCCGAGAGATCCAGGTCCGGATTGATCAGGTGCCCGAGCTCATCGTCGATGTAGTAAGTGAACACCCGCAGCCCCACACCGATCTGTGGCGCCGCGAGGCCCGCCCCTGGCGCGTCCATCATCGTGTCGGTGAGGTCCTTGACGAGCTTTCGCAGCTCCTTGTCGAAGTCCACCACCGGCTCCGCGGGCGTGCGCAGCACCGGGTCACCGAACAGGCGGATCGGCTGAATGGCCAACAGACGGCTCCGTTCACATCACGTTCCGAGGATCGCTTCAGTTTACGGGCTCCGCGCCTTTCAACCGGCCCGCGGCACCCCCGAGGGGTCAGCGGGGTCAGCGGGAACGGGACTTCATCGCGGTCTTGCGGGCGGCCTTGGCCACGACGACGTCGGGGTGGTGCTTGCCGAGCATCTCAAGCACGGCGAGGGTGTCGGGATGGCCGGCCCGGCCCATCTCGGGGATCAGCGTCAGCAGGTCCTCGCCGAGCATGTCGAACTGGCCGACGGACTCGACGGTGGCGCCGATGTAGAGCAGGGCCGCGAGCGTGTCCACGGCCACCCAGGCGCCGTCGTGCTCGCTCAGCGCGGGCGCCTCCAGGTCGCGGACGCCCAGCCAGGCCGCGGCGTACCGCCACATCAGCGGCTCCTCCAGGGCCTCCCGGACGGCGGGCTGGGCCTCCGGGCCCAGCTCCTCGAGGATCGTCCCGGCCGCCCCGCGCTGCGCCGCGGTGCCGGACGCCGCGATCTTGATCAGTTCGCGGGCGGCGTCCTCGGGCATCCGGTGTTCCAGCCACAGCGTGGCGGCGCTCGCGGACGCCTTGCCCGCCAGCATCGCGTCGATCAGCTCGGCCGCGCCCAGCTCGACGAAGCCGGAGACCTCGCGCAGGGAGGGCGCGTCGTGGCCCTCACGGAGGAGGTCGCGGCGGACGGCCCACACTCCCGGCTCCGTCAGCCGGACGAGATCGCCGGACAGCTCGATCAGCCCGCAGTAGGCCAGTAGCCGCATGGCCTCGGCCAGCTCACCGGGCAGCCTCATCCGAAGCCGCTTCAGCTCGGCCGGCGGAGCCTCGCAACCGACCTCGTGGGCCTGGAGGATGCCCGTGGCGAGGGCGCCGAGCGGCATGCCCTCCCGGACGGAGTAGATGGTCGCGAGGATCTCGGTCAGATGCTCGTCGACCACGCTCGAACCGGTGAGGCCCTCATCCGTACGGTCCAGGACGTCCATGATCACGCCGTCCCAGGACTCCATCGGGTCGGACACTCCCGGGCCGGGCCGGGCGCCCTCACGGGTGATCTCGATGAGCCGCCCGTTCACCGCCACCACCCATAACAGGTGGAGCCGTGCCGCGTTCAACCCCAGGTCGGCCACGGCCGCGGCGGCGTCGTCCGCGGTCAGCAGCCCCTGCTCGGTGACCTGGCGGACACCCGCCCACTCGGCCAGCCGCGCGGCGTCCCGCACCAGGGGAACCGCCTGCACCGCTGGGACCAGCTCCTCATCGGAAGCAAGGTCGACCGGCGGGAATGTGAGCACGTCGCTGTCGGCCATCCCAGCAACTTACTCCACACAAGTTACCGGATGCCGCGAGAACGGGCCTTGAAAGCGGCTTTGCGGGCGGCCTTGGCGGCCGTCTTGTCCGGGAGCGTGCTGCCGAGCAGCTCCAGGACCTCGACCACATCGGGGTGGTCGACCCGCCACATGTCCTCGATCAGATGGGAGGGCGGGCCGGAGGCGGCCATGTTCTCCGCGAAGCCCTCCGGGTCCGCCTCCGCGGCCGGCAGCGCGAGAGCGAGCATGTCGACGCTGACCCAGAGCATCTCGTCCTGCGTCAAAGGAGGAGCCTGCAGTCCCCGGGACGAGAGCCAGTGGATGGCGTGGGGGCGCAGCTCCGGATCGTCCAGATAGCCCCTGACCGTCGGCTCGGCCTCCGTGGTCAGCCGGTCCACGATCGTCACGGCGATCCCCCGGACCTCGGCGGGCGCCCCGGTGACGGCGCCGAGCAGCTCCGCCGCGGCCTGCTCCGGCGTGCGGCGGTCCAGCCATCTCTCGATGTCCTGCTCGGCCACCTCGGCCGGCAGGCCGTCGCTGATGAGCCCGGCGATCAGCGCGCTCGCCTCGCCCTCGGCGAGGTCGGCGGCGATCGGCGCCTCCATGCCCATCTCCGTGTAGAGCTCCCGCATGCCCCACAGGCCGTGCGGGGTGAGGGAGAGGCCGTCCTGGTCCCGCTGGATCGTTCCGGAATAGGCGAGGTTCTCCAGCGCCGCGTCGAGTTCTTCGACGGCCTCGCCTTCGGCGACCTCGCGGAGATAGTCGCCGATCACCTCGATCGGGACCGGCACCTGCAGCCGGTAGAGCAGGTCGTGGATCGAGTAGATCTCCTCGTCGACGGTGTCGTCGCCGCTGATGTCGACGGGCGCCTCGACGACGAACTCGACGGCTCCGGCCCACAGGTCGAGCACGTCCTCGTCGTCACGGAACGCCAGCGGCCGGAACCCCGCCTCGGCCAGCACGGCGGTCCCGTCCAGCCGGGCCAGGCCCAGGTCGAGCGCCAGCCGCCACGCCAGGGCCGGGCGCTCCACGCCCAGCTCCACGGTGATCTGCCGCGCGTCCTTGACCCGCAGCGCCTTCCTCGCCGTCGTCGTGTGGCCGCCGCGCGACATCCAGGCCGCCACCTGGTGCGCGTCCCGGAGAAGCGGCACCTCCCGTACGGCTCTCGCCACCTCCTCGGGCGCCGCCGGCCGTACGGCGGGCAGCGGGGCGCAGCCAGGGCAGTCGCAGTCCTCCTCCAGGCCGTCGAGCTCGTCCATCGCCCGCTGGACGACGCCGGAATCGGACAGGTCGAGCGAGTCGGCGCCGATGGCGCTGAAGATGCTCTTGGCCATGCCGAACTTGGTGGTGTCCGCGAGCGCGCCGGGCATCTCGGGCGCGATCTCGTCGATCGTGACCCGCATCCTGGCCGCGGCCTTGGCGCCGATCTCGCCGGTGTCGACCAGGAAGTCCACCAGGGTGCGCGCCGCCGCGACCGTCTCGGCCGCCGTCTCCGGCGGGGCGATGACCTTCCGGGGGTAGATCTCCAGCAGGAGCTCCTCGAACGTGCCGGGCCGGAAATCGCCGAGCTCGTTGACCTCAAGGTAGTCGCTGGCGTAGTCGCACAGCAGGCGCACCTCGTCGATATCGACCTCGACGCCCTTTTCCCGCCCCCAAGCACGCAGGCCGTCGACAGCCCTGTTCACCCATTCGATCGACACAGGGAGACGCTAACGGGTTACTGTCAGCATCGCGAATCGGCGCGAACCGGCGCGGCGTGGACTCAAATCAGGTCAAGCGGGTCGATGTGCACGCGCACCAGGTCGGAGGCCTTGCGTGCGGACCGCACACCACTCGCTCCCTTCAGCGCCTTGGCCACTGCCGGCCCCAGGCCGCCGGGCACCCGGATCATGGCTCGCTCCAGATCGTCCTCGACCGGGACGGGGCCGAGCACCTGGGCACCGCCAGGAAGGACGACGTCGCCGAGCATCTCCCGGACGGCCGGTCCCGGGCCGGTGAGCGTGGCCATCCGAACCGCGGGCGGGAAACCGAGCTCCGCCCGGTCGGCGAGCTCCCTCTCGGAGAACGTGACCGGGTCCCAGCGCAGCAGCGCCTGCACGACCGGGACCGCCGAGTCCGCCAGCACGACGAGCTCCGCCCCCGGCCGGACCAGCGCGGCGGCGTTCATCCAGCGGCGCAGCGTCTCTTCGGCCGCGCGCATGTCGGGTCGCCCGAGCAGGGCCCACCCGTCCAGCAGCACGGCCGCCGCGTAGCCGTCCTCGGCCACCGGCTCGGCCCCGGGGGTGGCCACGACCAGGGCCGGAGCCGTACCGACAGTGGCGATGACCCCGTCCCGGCCCGAGGTCTTGACGGGGACGGAGGGAAAGGCGCGACCGAGCTCCTCCGCCGTGCGGCGGGACCCGATCACGACGGCGCGCATCCGGTTCGCCCCGCAGGACGGGCAGCGCCAGTCCCCCGCGATCCGCCCGCACCAGCGGCAGTACGGCGCGGCATGCCCGCCGCGCACCGCCAGCGGCCCCGAGCACACCGGCCCGGGTTCGCCCTCCGCGGTGCAGCGGGCCGGGGCGCGGCAGTTCTGGCAGGCGAGGGCCGGCAGGTAGCCACGCCGCGGCACCTGGACGAGCACCGGCCCGCTTTCCAGTCCGTGCCGCAGCGCGCGCCACGCGAGGCTGGGCAGCCGCGCCGCCCGGGCCGCCTCGTCGCGGGCCAGCTCGGCGTCATCGCCCGCGGGACGGACTCTGGGCGCCCTCGCCCGGATCTCCTCGCGGCCGGGGATCAGCGGCCGGGCCCAGCCCGTGGCGATGAGCCGGGTCGCCTCGGCCGTCCTCGCGTAACCGCCGATCAGCAGCGCCGCCTCAGCGCGATGGGCGCGCAGCGCCAGCACCTCGCGCGTGTGCGGGTACGGCGCGAGCCGCTCGGCGTGCAGGTCGTCACCGTCGTCCCAGATGACGGCGAGACCGAGGTCCGCGACCGGGGCGAAGGCGGCGGCCCGGGTGCCCACGACGGCCTTCACCTCGCCCCGCAGCGCCATGAGCCACCGGCGGTAACGCTCGGCCGGTCCGAGGTCGGCGGTGATGGCGACATGCGGGGTCTCCCCGAGCGCCCGGTCGGCCAGTGCCACGTCCTTTCCGTCCGGCAGCACCACCACCACCCCGCGCCCGCTCTCCAGGGTCGCCCGTACGGCTTCCGCCACGGCACGCGGCCACGTCAGCCCGTCGGCGCCGGTCCCCGGCAGGGCGGACCAGACGGCCCGGGGAGAGCGGCCCTCGGCCAGCGCCGCGAGAAACGACTCCCCCATGGGATACACACCCCAGACGGCAGGATCGGTGGTCACGGGCGCGTGATCGGCGACCGCCCGCTTCTCGGCCTCCACCTTGGCGTGACGGGGCGGGACGGCCAGGCGCAGGACGTCGGACATGGTCCCGGCGTACCGGTCGGCCACCGCCCTGGCCAGCCCGGCGATCTCGGGCGTGAGCACCGGTTCGGGCGAGATCACCCGCTCCAGGAAGGCCAGCCGCCCCTCGTGCTCGCTGCGATCCACCCGATCGAGGACGAACCCGTCGGTAAGCTTGCCGGCGAAGCGCACCCGCACCCGGCAGCCGGGCACCGCGTCGGCGTCCATGGACGCGGGGACGAGATAGTCGAACGGCCGGTCCAGATGGGGCAGCGGCGTGTCGACGGCGACCCGGGCCACCGGCCGTTCCCCCGCCGCCTGCGGCGCCCCCTTCGCCGCAGCCCGGGCCTGCCGCGCGGCCGGCTCCGGCACCTCCAGGAGTGCCTCCTGAGAGTCGGGTACGCGCGTCGGATCGGTCACGGGATCCGTCCTACCAGACAGGACCGACGAGGCGGCCATGGCTGTCCCGGTGGGCGACACGCGACCGCCTTGAATCGATGGCGAGAGGCCGGGAACACGAAAGCGACGCCGCCCCCAAAGGGCCGGCGCCGCTTTCCCGTTTCGGGCCCGAGGATCAGAGACCGGCGGCCGTGCGCAGGGCGTCGGCGCGGTCCGTGGACTCCCAGGAGACACCTTCGCGGCCGAAGTGGCCGTAGGCGGCGGTCTCCGAGTAGATCGGGCGCAGCAGGTCGAGGTCGCGGATGATCGCGGCCGGGCGCAGGTCGAACACCCGCAGCACGGCGCTCTGGATGTCGGCGACGGGGACCTTCTCGGTGCCGAACGTCTCGACGAACACGCCGACCGGCTGGGCCTTGCCGATGGCGTACGCCACCTGGACCTCGGCCCGGTCGGCGAGGCCCGCCGCGACGACGTTCTTGGCGACCCAGCGCATCGCGTAGGCGGCCGACCGGTCGACCTTGGACGGGTCCTTGCCGGAGAAGGCGCCGCCGCCGTGGCGCGCCATGCCGCCGTAGGTGTCGACGATGATCTTGCGGCCGGTGAGACCGGCGTCGCCCATCGGGCCGCCGATCTCGAAACGGCCGGTCGGGTTGACCAGGAGGCGGAAGCCCTCGGTCTCGATCTCCAGGTCGGCGATGACCGGCTCGACGACGTGCTCGCGGATGTCCGGGGTCAGCATCTCCTTGAGGTCGATCTCCGGAGCGTGCTGGGTCGAGACGACCACGGTGTCGAGGCGGACCGGGCGGTCGCCGTCGTACTCGATCGTGACCTGGGTCTTGCCGTCAGGACGCAGGTAGGGAACGGTGCCGTTCTTGCGGACATCGGACAGCCTGCGGGCCATCTTGTGGGCGAGCGTGATCGGCAGCGGCATCAGCTCGGGGGTCTCACGGCACGCGTAGCCGAACATGAGGCCCTGGTCGCCCGCGCCCTGGCGGTCGAGGTCGTCGATGCCCTCGCCCTCCCGGTGCTCGTAGGCGTCGTCGACGCCCTGGGCGATGTCCGGCGACTGCGCGCCGATGGACACCGAGACGCCACATGAGGCGCCGTCGAAGCCCTTGTGGGACGCGTCGTAGCCGATCTCAAGGATCTTCTCCCGGATCAGGGCGGGGATGTCGACGTAGGTTTCCGTCGTCACCTCTCCGGCGACGTGGACCTGGCCAGTGGTGATCAACGTCTCGACGGCGACCCGGCTCTTGGGGTCGTCCTTGAGCATGGCGTCGAGAATCGCGTCACTGATCTGGTCGGCGATCTTGTCCGGGTGGCCTTCGGTAACCGACTCGGAGGTGAACAGGCGACGGGACAACTCAGTGGCTCCTCATGCAGCGGCTGCTGACGTTAGAAATGCTCCGCCGAGTGTAGCCGTACCACGTGGGGCGCCGCGAAGTCGCCGAGAAGCGGGGCGTGTCCGGCGGGAGGCTTTTCGGAGATCGGCGTTCAAAGATCCGGCAAAGGGTCTCGCGGAAGGTCGCCGGGCGAGAACGCCTCGGCGTCCGCCGCTCCCACGACGGCGACGTACTCCTCGTCGACCTCGAAGACCATCCCGCCGAGTTCGATCGTCGGCCCGGCGCCGAACTCGACCGGGCCCAACCGGGTGCGGCGCGGGTAGGTCGCCCACACCCCGGACGGCTCGATCCGGCTGAACATCTTGGTGGCGAGCACCGTGATCGACCGGTCGGTGACGACGATCAGGAAACCGGCCGTGCCCGCGGGTCCGGCCGACAGGACGGGGAACACGTAGCGGATCTCCTCGCCGTCACGGAGGAGCGCGCGGCAGCGCTCTCTGATCGCGGAGGTCACCGGCATGGCTATCGCTCCCTCGCGGCCCCACCCATCGAACGGCTTCGCGTCACGGCCCGCCCGCAGGAAGCATCCATGCGGTCTCGACCACCGGCGAGGACCTCAGGCGAGGCGCTCCGCGACCAGATCCCAGACTACGTCGGCGAGATCCTCCTTGGGCCCCCGCGGGATCTCCACCGCCCCTCCGCCCGCCACGAGGACGACGGCGGCGTTGTCGGGGGTGCCGAAGGCGAGGTTCTCCCCCACCTGGTTGACCACCAGCAGATCGCAGCCCTTGCGCTCCAGCTTGGCCTGGCCGTTGGCGAGCACGTCGTCGGTCTCGGCGGCGAAGCCCACGATCACCCGGGGGTACGGCCGGGCCGTGCCCGACTTCCGGAGTTCGCCCAGCTCGGCCAGCACGTCCGGATTTTTCACGAGATGGATGGGGTCAGGCTCGGCCGAGGACTTCTTGATCTTCGTGTCGCTCCGTCGTTCCGGCCGGAAGTCGGCCACGGCGGCGGCCATCACGACGGCGTCGGCGTGCTCCGCCCCGGCCAGAACGGCCTCACGCAACTGGACGGTGGACTCGACCCGCACGACCTTGACCCCTGCGGGGTCCGGCAACGCGACGTTCGCCGACACCAGGGTCACCTCGGCGCCGCGGGCGGCGGCCGTACGGGCCAGCGCGTAGCCCTGCATGCCCGACGAGCGGTTGCCGATGAACCGGACCGGGTCGATGGCCTCCCTGGTCCCACCGGCGGAGATCACGACGTGCCGGCCGGCGAGATCGAGATCGCGCCCGGACAGCACCCGGCGGCAGATTTCGAAGATCTCGGACGGATCGGGCAGCCGCCCTGGACCGGTGTCCGCGCCGGTGAGCCTGCCGACCGCGGGCTCGATGACGACGGCGCCGCGCTCGCGGAGCGTCGTCACGTTGGCGCGGGTGGCGGGGTGCTCCCACATCTCGGTGTGCATCGCGGGCGCGAACACGACCGGGCAGCGGGCCGTCAGCAGGGTGTTCGTCAGCAGGTCGCCCGCGAGCCCGTGCGCGGCCCGGGCGAGTACGTCGGCCGTGGCGGGCGCGACGACCACCAGGTCGGCGTTCTGCCCGATGCGGACGTGCGGGACCTCGTGGACGGACTCCCACACCTCTGCGGTCACCGGGTTGCCCGACAGCGCGGCCCAGGTGGGCTCGCCGACGAAGCGGAGCGCGTCCCGGGTCGGCACGACACGCACGTCGTGGCCGGACTCGGTGAACAGGCGCAGCAGCTCGCACGCCTTGTAGACGGCGATCCCCGCGCTGACTCCTAAAACAATCGAACTCATGTCAGAACGCCCCAGCGCGATGTTCCGGGCGCGACGATGTCCGGCCCGAGGAGTGAGCGAGCGCGAGGAACGAGGGCACGCTCCATGGCGCGCCTCCGGCACGACCTCATCGTCTCAACAGCGCCCGTCGCCGCGTGAGCGGAGCGAGCGCCATGGACACGTCTCAGCCCTCGATGGGCTCGGAGGTGAGCAGGCCGTCGCTGACCTCGCGCAGCGCGATGGAGAGCGGCTTCTCCTGGGCGTGGGTCTCGACGAGGGGCCCCACGTACTCGAGCAGGCCCTCGCCCAGCTGCGAGTAGTAGGCGTTGATCTGGCGCGCCCGCTTGGCGCCCATGATCACCAGGCTGTACTTGCTGTCGACGATGTCCATCAGCGAGTCGATCGACGGGTTGGTGATGCCTTCGGAATATGCGGCGCTGCTTGCCACGTTGGGATCCCCTAGCTAGGTGGACGTCGGGTGGTCTCGGAGCTCGAAGCCTCCGGAGCACCGGCCATCAAGGCTATCAGCTGGTGACAGACGTCCCGGACCGATGTGTTGACCAGGGTCAGGTCGAATTCCTTCTCCGCCGCCAACTCGACCCGGCCCGCCTCCAGGCGGCGGTCGATGACGTCGGGGGGCTCGGTGCCGCGGCCGCGTAACCGCCGCTCCAGCTCTTCCCAGCTCGGCGGGGCCAGGAACACGAGCAGGGCCTCGGGCATCGTGGCGCGCACCTGCCGGGCGCCCTGGAGATCGATCTCCAGCAGCGTCGGCACTCCGGCGAGGAGCCGTTCGTGGACGGGCGTGCGCGGCGTGCCGTAGCGGTTGCCGGCGAACTCGGCCCACTCCAGGAGCTCCCCCGAGGCGATGAGCCGGTCGAACTCGGCGTCGTCCGCGAAGAAGTACTCCACCCCGTGGGTCTCGCCCGGACGGGGCTTCCTGGTTGTCACCGAGACCGACAGCCACACCTCTGGGTGCGACCGCCGGAGCTCGGCGACGACCGTGGACTTACCGACGCCTGATGGGCCCGACAGGACCGTCAGGCGGCGGTTCGGAGGCAAGGAGTCACCGTCACGTGTCCCGGACCCGCTGGAAGCGGATGCCTCATAGGCCCGATCCTCACCGGACCAGGACGTACCGGTCACTTTCATAACCCCCGTGAAACGTGCTCGTGCGTGCCGGGATCAGCTCTCGGCGCCGCCGAACTCACGCTCCAAAGAAGCGCGCTGGTTGGCACCGAGACCCCGCACACGGCGGGACTCGGCGATACCAAGACGCTCCATCAGCTGCTTGGCGCGGACTTTGCCCACGCCAGGGAGCGACTCCAGCAGAGCCGAGACCTTCATCTTGCCGATGACGTCGTCGGTCTGCCCATCCTTCAGCACCTCAGCCAGAGAAACCGCACCGTGCTTGAGCCGGTTCTTGACCTCGGCCCGCTCCTTGCGGGCCTTGGCCGCCTTCTCAAGTGCTGCGGTGCGCTGCTCGGGGGTCAAGGGAGGAAGAGCCACGCCGGGTCACCTCGAATTTCTGTCGATGTACTCGGACGGGAGGGGAAACTAGCTGGTCTAAGCCCCATCCGGCAACGTCAAGGCGTGTTTCTGTCGCCACAAAGTTGATTCTATTACTTCTCGTAGTCGGAATATCACGAATTGTCGATGAAATCGGCCCCATCAGCCACATCTAGAGAGCGACTCTTCTGAGGGCCGCGGCGATGGCGGCGGCGGCCGCGCCGGGGTCGGCGGAGCCGGTGATGGGCCGCCCGATGACGAGAAGATCGGCCCCGTCGGCGAGGGCGGCCTCGGGGGTCGCTACTCTTGCCTGGTCCTGAGTGTCGGCGCCGGCGAGCCGCACACCCGGGGTGATCAAAGTGATGTCGCGGCCGACCTCGTCGCGCACCGCGGCCACCTCGCGGGGCGAGCAGACGAGCGCCTGGGCGCCCGCGCCCACGGCGAGGACCGCCAGACGGCGTACGGCGTCATTGGGGGGTCCCTGGATGCCGATCCGGGCCAGATCGGCCTCGGAGAGCGACGTGAGGAGCGTGACGGCCGCGATCTGCGTCTGCGGGGCCGCGTCGACGGCAGCCTGGATCATGGCGGCGCCACCGGCCGCGTGAACGGTCAAAATCGCCGGCTTGAGCCGCGCGACGGCCCGGGTGGCCGCCGCCACGGTGTTGGGGATGTCGTGCAGCTTGAGATCCAGGAAGACCTGGACGCCGCTCGCGCCGCGTACGGAGGCGATCACATCGGGCCCGTAGCGCAGGTAGAGTTCCAGTCCCACCTTCACGGTCGAGACGTGCGGTGTGACCAGACTCGCCCAACGGGCCGCGGTCTCCAGATCAGGTGCGTCAAGGGCGACGGCGATGGGAGCGGGCGTCACAGGGAACTCTCCTCTAGGTCTATCCGGTTCCGGGACACTGCGCCCGGAGGACGATGAGCGAGCCCTACGGCGTCGGCCAGCCGGTCGAAGCCCCGCTCCTGGAGGAGCTCCTCAAGCTCCCGCTGGATGCGCGGGCACGCGTAGGGGTCGTGGAACAGGGCCGTGCCGACGGCGACGGCGCAGGCGCCCGCCAGGATCAGCTCCAGGGCGTCCCTGCCGGTCGTGACGCCGCCCATGCCGATGATGGGCACCCCGGGCAGCGCCGCGTGCACCTGCCACACGCAGCGCACCGCCAGCGGCCGGATGGCGGGCCCGGAGAGCCCGCCGGTGCCCGCGGCGAGCGCCGGGCGCATCGTGTCCACGTCGATGGACATGCCGATGGGCGTGTTGATCATCGCCAGCGCGTCGGCGCCGCCGTCCACACACGAGCGCGCGACCGCGACCACGTCGGCCACGTCGGGGGCCAGCTTGGCGATGACCGGAACGTCGTAGTTGGTCGCGGCCCGCACCGAGGCGACCACCTCGGCCGCCGCCGAGCCGTCGCGGGCGAACACCCGGCCCCGGTCCTCGACATTCGGGCAGGACAAGTTGATCTCCACGGCGGTCACCCCCGGGGCGTCGGCGAGCCGCCGCGCGAGCGCCGTGTACTCCGCGACGCTCCCGCCGCCGATGGACACCACGGTCCGCGCTCCGCGCTCCGCCAGCCACGGCAGCTCCTGCCGGAGGAAGATGTCGACCCCGGGCCCCTGGAGCCCGACGGCGTTCAGCATCCCGGACGGCGTCTCCGCCATCCTCGGCGTCGGCCGCCCGGCGCGCGGCGCCATCGTGATGGACCGGGTCACCAGCGCGCCGAGCCGGATGACGTCGAAGAACTGGGCCAGCTCCCGGCCGGTCCCCCCGCATCCGGCGGCGGCCAGGATCGGGTTCGGCAGCTCGACGTGCGCCAGGTAGCTCCGCAGATCAGCGCTCACGGGCGCCCACCCGCTCCCCTACGCCGACGCGAAGCCCACCCGGGCGCGGATCGCCCATCCGGCCGCGTACACGGACCAGGACGCGACGACCGCCCGGGCGCGGCGCCGGGCCGCTCAACACCCACGGACGCTCAACCATGCCGGCCTCCGGGCGCCCCGAAGGCGTCGAACGGGATCGTGCCCACGTCGTCGAAGCGCACCCGCTCGCCACGGAAGACCGGGCCCTCGGTGCACGCCCTGACCATCCGCGTCACCCCGTCATCCCCGATCACGGGGACGACGCACGTCATGCAGAGGCCGATCCCGCAGGCCATCGCCTCCTCCACGGCCACCTGGACCGGTATGTCGAACTCGACGGAGACCGCCGTCACGCCGCGCAGCATGGTCATCGGCCCGCACGCGTACACCGCGTCGGCCCGCGCGTCGGCGATCACGCCCGGCAGCACGTCGGTCACCCGGCCACGCATGCCGAGCGAGCCGTCCTCCGTCGTGAGCGTGGTCGTCTCCCCCATCCTGCGGGCCCGCAGTGCCCCGAAGACCCGGTCGGCGCTCGACGCCCCGAGCACGAAGTCGATCCGGCAGCCACGCTGCTGCAGGGCGTCGGCGAGCGTGAACAGCGACGCCGAGCCGTACTCGGCGCCGACGAGCACGCACGTGCAGGGATCGCGCGGGAGCGGGAAGGGACGGCCCAGGGGGCCGACCAGGTCCAGCGTGTCGCGGGCCCTCAGGTCGGCCAGCCAGGAGGTCCCGGTGCCGCGCACGGAGAAGACGAACTCCACCGTGCCTCCGTAGTCCGGCTTGACGTCGTGGATGGAGAAGGCGCGCCGCGTCAGCGTCGACGCGGTGGGCCCTCCCACGGCGACCGTGACGAAATGGCCGGGCCGGAACCGGTCGGCGATGCCGGGCGCGACGACGGTCAGCGCGTGGTACGCGTCGACCCGGCGCGTCGTCAGCACCGTTCCCGTCACCTGCACCGGACTACCGGCCACTCCCTCACTCCCTCAGCCGCCCTGCCCGTGGTGGCTGCGGTCCGTCGTTCCCACGCCGGACGCCGTCGCGTGAGAAGGCGCGCTCCCGACACGACGGGCCGAACGCACACTCTCGGCGCCGCCCCACCACAAAACGCTTCGCAAGCTACACGTTTTCGCGGGGATCCTGGGGTTGCCGCCCCCCTGCGCGCGTCTGTCCGTCGACATCCGTTCCGCTCTGTCCGCCGACATCCGTTCCGCCGGTCGGCGCCGGCCCGTCGCTGCCACGTGGACGGGCCGGGTCTCGCCGGCCACCGCGTGCGTCAGTCCCTCAGCATCCGCGCGTGCTCCTGAAGCGACCGTACGCCCACGTCGCCGCGCAGGATGTGCTGGATGCCCTGAACGGCGGCGGCCAGCCCCTGCACCGTGGTGATGCAGGCGATGCCGCGCAGCACGGCGGCGGTGCGGATCTCGTACCCGTCCAGCCGGGGCCCCGACTGGCCGGGGCTGCCGAACGGCGTGTTGACGATGAGATCCACCTCTCCGTCCAGGATGCGCCGCACGATCGTGGGCTCACCCTCGGGACCGGGCCCGTCGCTCTGCTTCCTGACGATCTTGGCGCGGACGCCGTTGCGGCGCAGCACCTCCGCCGTGCCCTCGGTGGCCAGGATCTCGAAACCGAGGTCGGCGAGCGCCTTCACGGGGAAGACCGCGGCGCGCTTGTCCTTGTTGGCCACAGAGACGAACGCCCGGCCCTTGGTGGGCAGCCCGCCGTAGGCGGCCGACTGGGACTTCGCGTACGCCGTGCCGAAGAACTCGTCGATGCCCATCACCTCGCCGGTGGAGCGCATCTCCGGCCCGAGGACCGTGTCCACCCCCCGGAACCGGTTGAAGGGCAGGACGGCCTCCTTGACCGCGATGGGGGCGTCCAGGGGCAGCGTGCCGCCGTCGCCGGTCGCGGGCAGCATGCCCTCCTCGCGCAGCTGCGCGATGGTCGCGCCCAGCATCACCCGGGCCGCCGCCTTCGCGAGCGGCACCGCCGTCGCCTTGGAGACGAACGGCACGGTACGGCTGGCTCGCGGGTTGGCCTCCAGGACGTAGAGGACGCCCGCCGCCATCGCGTACTGCACGTTGAGCAGGCCCCGGACCCCGACGCCCCGGGCGATGGCCTCGGTGGCGGCCCGGATGCGCTTGATGTCGAAGCTGCCGAGGGTGATCGGAGGCAGGGCGCACGCCGAGTCGCCGGAGTGGATCCCGGCCTCCTCGATGTGCTCCATGACGCCGCCCAGATAGAGCTCCTCGCCGTCGAACAGCGCGTCCACGTCGATCTCGATGGCGTCGTCGAGGAACTTGTCGATCAGCACCGGATCGCTGGACGCCTGCACCGCGCCGCCCATGTAGGTCGTGAGCGTCTCGTCGTCGTAGACGATCGCCATGCCCGCCCCGCCGAGGACGTAGGACGGCCGGACCAGGACCGGGTAGCCGATCTCCGCCGCGATCGCCTGCGCCTCGGCGACGGTGAGCGCGGTCCCGTGCCTCGGGGCGGGCAGGCCCGCCTCGGCCAGGACCCGGCCGAACGCGCCGCGCTCCTCCGCGAGGTGGATCGACTCCGGCGACGTGCCGACGACCGGGACGCCGGCGTCCTTGAGCGCCTGCGCCAGGCCGAGCGGGGTCTGCCCGCCGAGCTGGACGATCACCCCGGCGACCGGTCCCGTGGCCTGCTCGGCGTGGACGACCTCCAGGACGTCCTCCAGGGTGAGCGGCTCGAAGTAGAGCCGGTCGGAGGTGTCGTAGTCGGTCGAGACCGTCTCCGGGTTGCAGTTGACCATCACGGTCTCGTAGCCGGCGGCGGACAGCTCGAACGAGGCGTGCACGCACGCGTAGTCGAACTCGATGCCCTGCCCGATCCGGTTCGGCCCGCTGCCCAGGATGATGACCTTGGGACGGTCGCCGTACGGGACCTCGGTCTCCTCGTCGTAGGTGGAGTAGAGGTAGGGCGTGCGGGCGGCGAACTCGGCGGCGCAGGTGTCCACGGTGTTGTAGACCGGCCGCAGGCCGAGCGTGTGGCGGACCTCGCGGACGCTGCTCTCCGGGACGTCCAGGATCTCGGCGATCTGGGCGTCGCTGAAGCCGGACCGCTTCGCCCTGGCGATGGTCTCCGCGTCCAGGCCGGTGATCGAGCGGGCGATCTCGTCGATCGCGTAGAGCTGGTCCAGGAACCACGGGTCGATCTTCGTGGCCTCGAACAGCTCCTCGGCGGTCGCCCCGGCGCGGATGGCCTGCTGCATCGTGCGCAGCCTTCCGTCATGAGGCGTACGGCAGGCGCTCAGCAGCTCGGAGAGATCACCGGGGTCTCCCGCCCAGCTGAAGGAGGATCCCTTCTTCTCCAGCGATCTCAGGGCCTTCTGGAGGGCTTCGGAGAAGGACCGGCCGATCGCCATGGCCTCGCCGACCGACTTCATGTGGGTGGTGAGGGTCTGGTCGGCCCCGGCGAACTTCTCGAAGGCGAACCTGGGGACCTTGACGACGATGTAGTCGAGCGACGGCTCGAACGACGCCGGGGTCTCCTTGGTGATGTCGTTGGGGATCTCGTCGAGGGTGTACCCGATGGCGAGCCTGGCGGCGATCTTGGCGATCGGGAAGCCGGTCGCCTTCGACGCGAGGGCGCTGCTCCGCGAGACGCGGGGGTTCATCTCGATGACGATCATGCGCCCGGTGGCCGGGTCGACGGCGAACTGGATGTTGCAGCCGCCGGTGTCCACGCCGACCTCGCGGATGACCGCGATCGCGACGTCACGCATGTTCTGGTACTCACGGTCGGTCAGCGTGAGGGCCGGTGCCACGGTCACGCTGTCGCCGGTGTGCACGCCCATCGGGTCGATGTTCTCGATGGAGCAGACGATCACGACGTTGTCGTGCCGGTCCCGCATGACCTCCAGCTCGTACTCCTTCCAGCCGAGGATCGACTCTTCCAGGAGCACCTCGGTGGTCGGGGACGCGTCCAGGCCGGCGCCGGCGATGCGGCGCAGGTCCTCCTCGTCGTGGGCGAACCCGGAGCCGGCGCCGCCCATGGTGAACGACGGCCGGACCACCACGGGATAGCCCAGCTCCGCCGCCGCGTGGAGGCACTCGTCCATCGTGTGGCAGACGGCGCTGCGCGCGGACTCGGCGTTGAGGCCCTGCTCCGCCGCCACCTTGGCGACGATGTCCTTGAACCGCTCGCGGTTCTCCCCCGCCTGGATGGCGTCGAAGTTGGCGCCGATCAGCTCGACGCCGTACTTCTCCAGCACGCCCGCCTCGTGCAGCGCCACCGCGGTGTTGAGCGCGGTCTGGCCGCCCAGGGTCGGCAGCAGGGCGTCGGGACGCTCCTTGGCGATGATCTTCTCGACGACGTCCGGAGTGATCGGCTCGACGTACGTGGCGTCGGCGAACTCCGGATCCGTCATGATCGTGGCGGGGTTGCTGTTGACGAGGACCACGCGGAAGCCCTCGTCCCGCAGGATCCGGCAGGCCTGGGTGCCCGAGTAGTCGAACTCGCACGCCTGCCCGATCACGATCGGCCCGGAGCCGATCACCATGACCGACTGGATGTCCGTGCGCTTAGGCACCTGTGCCTCCCATGAGCTCGCAGAACTCGTCGAACAGGTATGCCGCGTCGTGCGGCCCGGCGGCGGCCTCGGGGTGGTACTGGACGCTGAACGCCGGGTGGTCGAGCAGCCGCAGCCCCTCCACGCAGCCGTCGTTGAGGTTGACGTGGCTCACCTCGGCCCTGCCGTACGGCGTGTCGAAGGGCCCGTCCAGCGGCGCCTGTACGGCGAAGCCGTGGTTGTGCGCGGAGATCTCCACCTTGCCGGTCCTGCGGTCCTGCACGGGCTGGTTGACGCCCCGGTGGCCGTAACGCAGCTTGTAGGTGCCCAGGCCGAGCGCCCGGCCGAAGATCTGGTTGCCGAAGCAGATGCCGAAGAACGGCTTGCCGGCGTCGAGGACGCCGCGCAGCGCCTCGACGGCGTCGTCCGCGGTGGCGGGGTCGCCGGGACCGTTGGAGAAGAACACGCCGTCGGGGTCGAGCGCGAGGATGTCCTGCGCCGTCGCGGTCGCCGGCAGGACGTGCACCTCGCAGCCGCGCTCGGCCATCCGGTAGGGCGTCATCGCCTTGATCCCGAGGTCCACGGCGGCGACCGTGAAGCGCTTCGCGCCGTGCGCCGCGATGACGTACGGCTCGGCCGCGCTGACCTCCTTCGCCAGGTCCGCTCCCGCCATCGCGGGCGAGCGCCGTACCCGGTCGAGCAGCTCCTCCACCGGCGCGAGAGCCGTACCGGAGAAGACGCCGGCGCGCATCGCGCCGCGCTCGCGCAGGTGGCGGGTGAGCGCGCGGGTGCCGGGCATGGCGATGCCGACGACGCCCTGCTCGCGCAGGTATTCGTCCAGGGTCTTGGTGGACCGCCAGTTGGACCGGATCCGGGCGGGTTCGCGGACGACGTAGCCGGAGACCCAGACCTTCCCGGACTCGGGGTCCTCGTCGTTGACGCCGGTGTTGCCGATGTGCGGCGCCGTCATCGCGACGATCTGCCGGTGGTACGACGGATCGGTGAGGGTCTCCTGGTAACCGGTCATGCCGGTGTTGAAGACCATCTCGCCGAACGTCTCGCCCACCGCGCCATATGGGGTTCCCTCGAAGACGCGGCCGTCCTCGAGCACGAGCAGCGCTGTCGTCATGCCGGTCACGCGAGTTTCCCTTCCAGGACGGTGGGGCGGCCGCGCAGGAACGTGGCCACGACGCGGCCGGGCAGCGTCATGCCCTCATAGGGCGTGTTACGGCTCTTGGACGCCATCGCCGTGGAGTCCACGAGCGCGCGGACGGAGGGGTCGTAGAGCGTGATGTTGGCCGGGGCGCCGGCCTCGACCGGGCAGCCGTGGCCGGGCAGGCGGCCGATCCTGGCGGGACGCAGCGACATCCGGTCGGCGACGCCGGCCCAGTCGAGCAGGCCGGTCTCGACCATGGCCTCCTGCACCGCGGACAGGGCCGTCTCAAGCCCGATCATGCCCATGGCCGCGGCGCCCCACTCGGTCTCCTTGTCCTCCGCCGGGTGCGGGGCGTGGTCGGTGGCGACGCAGTCGATCGTGCCGTCGGCGAGCGCCTCTCGAAGCGCCTGGACGTCGGCCTGGGTCCGCAACGGCGGGTTCACCTTGTAGATGGGGTTGTACGGCCCCACCGGCGAGTGCTCCGCGCAGGAATCGGTCAGCAGGAGGTGGTGCGGGGTCACCTCGGCGGTGACGTCCCAGCCCTTCGACTTGGCCCAGCGGATGATCTCGACGGACCCGGCGGTCGAGACGTGGCAGACGTGCAGCCGCGAGCCGACGTGCGCGGCGAGCAGGCAGTCACGCGCGATGACCGCCTCCTCGGCGACCGCCGGCCAGCCCGTCAGGCCGAGCCTGCCGGAGACCTCGCCCTCGTTGAGCTGGGCGCCCTCGGTCAGGCGGGGCTCCTGGGCGTGCTGGGCCACGACGCCGTCGAACGCCTTGACGTATTCGAGGGCGCGGCGCATCAGCACGGCGTCGGAGACGCACTTGCCGTCGTCGGAGAAGACCCGGACGCGGGCGGCCGAGTCGGCCATCGCGCCGAGCTCGGCGAGGTGCTTGCCGTCGAGCCCGGAGGTGACGGCGCCGACCGGCTGGACGTCGCAGTGGCCGTGCTCCTGGCCGAGCCGCCAGACCTGCTCGACGACGCCCGCGGTGTCGGCCACCGGCGAGGTGTTGGCCATGGCGTGGACGGCCGTGTAACCGCCGCGCGCCGCCGCCTGGGTGCCGGTCTCGACCGTCTCGGCGTCTTCACGTCCCGGCTCGCGCAGGTGCGTGTGCAGGTCCACCAGCCCCGGCAGGGCGATCGCGCCCTTCGCGTCGACCACCTCCGCCCCGGGGGCGCCTTCGATGGCTCCGATCTCCGCGATCACGCCGCCGCTGATCAGGATGTCCCGCGGGTCGCCACCGAGGATCCTGGCGTTCTTGATGAGGATGGTGCTCAAAGGTTCCCTCCGAAACCGGGTTCGGAATTCATGTCACAGTCGCCGAGCAGGAGACCCACGGCCGTCACGCGGTGCCTCCGAAGCCTGGTTCCGACCCTCCGAGCAGGAGGTAGAGAACGGCCATGCGGACGGTCACCCCGTTGGCGACCTGCTCGACGATCGTCGAGCGCGGCGAGTCGGCCACCTCGGCCGAGATCTCCATGCCGCGGTTCATCGGGCCGGGGTGCATGACGATCGCGTCGTCGTGCAGCTTGGCGAAGCGGTCGCGGTCGAGGCCGTAGCGGCGGCTGTACTCCCTGGCGGAGGGGAAGTAGGCCGCGTTCATCCGCTCCAGCTGCACGCGCAGCATCATCACGACGTCGGTCTTGGGCAGCACCGCGTCGAGGTCGTAGGAGACCTGGCAGGGCCACGTCTCCACGGACACCGGCAGCAGGGTCGGCGGGGCGACGAGGGTCACCTCGGCGCCGAGAGTGTGCAGGAGCAGGACGTTGGACCGGGCGACCCGGCTGTGCAGGACATCGCCGACGACGGCGACCCTGAGTCCTTCGAGGCGGCCCATCCTGCGGCGCATGCTGAAGGCGTCGAGCAGCGCCTGGGTCGGGTGCTCGTGGGTGCCGTCCCCGGCGTTGACCACGCTGCCCCGCACCCAGTTGGCGAGCCGGTGCGGCGCGCCGGAGGCGCCGTGCCTGATGACGACCGCGTCCGCGCCCATGGCCTCCAGGGTCAGCGCGGTGTCCTTGAGCGACTCGCCCTTGGACACGCTGGAGCCCTTGGCCGAGAAGTTGATGACGTCGGCGGAGAGTCGCTTGGCCGCGGCCTCGAAGGAGATCCGGGTGCGGGTGGAGTCCTCGAAGAAGAGGTTGACCACCGTGCGGCCGCGCAGCGTGGGCAGTTTCTTGATGGACCGCTGCGAGACCCGCGCCAGCTCCTCGGCGGTGTCGAGGACGAGCAGGGCCTCGTCGCGCGTCAGGTCGCCGGCGGAGATCAGGTGCCGCTTCGTCGGGTTCATCGGGTCCACCCGGCTGGTCTCGTCGTTCACCGCTGGTCCTCCCCCTTCATCAGCAGCACGGCGTCGCGACCGTCGGTCTCCTGCAGGCAGACCCGGACCTTCTCGGTCTTGGAGGTCGGGAGGTTCTTCCCCACGTAGTCGGCGCGGATCGGCAGCTCCCGATGGCCGCGGTCGACGAGGGTGGCGAGCTGGACGGCCCGCGGGCGGCCCACGTCATTGAGCGCGTCGAGCGCGGCGCGGACGGTGCGGCCGGAGAAGAGGACGTCGTCGACCAGGACGACGATCTTGCCGTCGACCCCGTCCGACGGCAGTTCGGTGCGGCCCAGCGGCCGGGCGGGCTTCATGCGGAGGTCGTCGCGGTACATCGTGATGTCGATGGCTCCGACGGGGACCTTGACGCCTTCGAACTGCGAGATGCGCTCGGCGATCCGGTGGGCGAGTGTGGCGCCACGGGTGGGGATGCCGAGCAGGACGACGCTTCCGGCGCCCTTGGTCCGCTCCAGGATCTCGTGGGCGATCCGGGTCAGCGCCCGGTGGATGTCGGGCCCCTCGAGGACCGCGCGCGCCTGATTTTGGGCATCAGACATGAAAAAAATCACCACCTTTCCCGCCTCACAGGACGGGTCTTAAAGGGTGTAAGGCGCTTCCACAGTAGCAGCCCCGTTTCCGGCCCCGCCTGCGGCCATCCCCTCTGCCAGCGACGATGCGGCACCAGGAGGGGCGTGTTCGCCCACAGCGGCGCCGGGTCCGAAACCCGAGGCCGGCTCGAGTGTCGGGGATGATGCTGAGAGCACTGTTTGCCGCTCTTTTTTCCAATCGGCTTGACCTTTGACAGTCACGGCTTTACGGTCACTGTGCGTAACCACAACACGCGACCTTCCTGGGTAAAACCCAACGCAACGGTCACCGAAGGTACCTGCCCCCAGGCACTGGCCCGGTGTTCGATGCGCTGGGGACAAGGACGCACAATCAAGTTAGAACAGACATAGAAAGCCGGGGGCCACACGATGCCGTCTGACTACGCCAAGTCGCTTGGCGCACGACTCCGCGCCATCCGCACGCAGCAGGGTCTGTCCCTGCACGGAGTCGAAGAGAAGTCCCGTGGCCGCTGGAAGGCCGTCGTCGTGGGTTCTTATGAGCGGGGTGACCGTGCCGTGACCGTGCAGAAGCTGGCAGAGCTCGCCGACTTCTACGGTGTCCCGGTCTCGGAGCTGCTTCCGGGTGGCGCCGCCCCCAGCCCGCTGGCCCCTGCTCCCAAGCTTGTCATCGATCTGGAGCGGCTGTCCCAGCTGCCCAAGGACAAGGCCGGCCCGCTGGCCAGATACGCCGCGACCATCCAGAGCCAGCGTGGCGACTACAACGGCAAGGTGCTCTCCATCCGCCAGGAAGACCTGCGCTCCCTCGCGGTGATCTACGACAAGTCGCCCGTCGAGCTGACCGAGGAGTTCATCAGCTGGGGCGTCCTCGATGCGGAGGCCCGCCGGGCGGTCGAGTCCTTCTGATCACCCGATAGTCGCTTCTCCACATCCCCCGGGCTCTCCGCACCCGCCGTTCCGGCAGGCTGAGCAGCCCGGGGGTATTGGCGTTCCTCCTCGTAGCGGCGACATCTCGCCCTGGCCAGCCCGGTTTGTTACGTTCTGTAGAGCGCAGAGGGGATGAGCAAGCGATGACCTTTCATGTCAGCTCAGAGGTCGGCAGGCTCCGCCAGGTGCTCGTGCACATGCCCGAGCTGTCGCTGAAACGACTCACCCCGACGAACAAGGACGACCTGCTCTTCGATGACGTGCTCTGGGTCCGCCGGGCCCGCCAGGAGTTCGACGCGTTCGTCGACGTGATGCGCGAGCGGGGCGTCGAGGTCCTGCTCGTGCACGAGCTGCTGAGCG
>JBIOWF010000073.1:0-7669 GCA_044868295.1 Microtetraspora sp.
GGAGACCCGTAAACGACTGGATTACTACCTGCATCGCCTGACGCCGCTCATCGAAAACAGCCCAGGCGGGCACCTCCGGGAAAACGGGAAGCGCGGATGACGTCAAGACTCGATGAGGCATCCTCGCTTCGCGTCGAACCGGGCCTCGCCCTGGCCGCGGAGGCCGACCGGGTCGCCCGCGCCTGCCACGACATGGCTCTGCGCTTCCAGCGCGGTGGCAGGCTGCTGACCTTCGGCAACGGCGGATCGGCGGCCGACGCCGGGCACCTGGCGGTGGAGTTCCTGCACCCGGTGATCATGGGAAAGCGCGCCCTGCCCGCGATCTCCCTCACCAATGACGCCGCGGCCCTTACCGGTGTCGCCCAGAGCAGCGGCTACGGCGCCGCCTTCGCCGCGCAACTTCGGCTGATGGGGCGGCCAGATGACATCGCGGTCGGGCTCCTGACCGACCCGTGCGACAACGTGACGGCCGCGCTGGCCGCGGCACGCGAGCTCGGCATGCTGACGATCGCGCTGACACGGGAGGGCGGCTCGGACCTGCCCGTGGATCACCTTCTGACGGCGCGCACCGATGACCCGCGGATCGCCAGGGAAATCCACGTCACGATGTACCACGTCCTCTGGGAGCTGGTGCACGTGTTCTTCGAGCACCCAGGAGTCTGGCGGGCTGGAGCGCTCGGATCGCGAGCCCACGGCGAACCGGAGCGCCAAAACAGGAACAACGCGCTGGAACGCCGGCCTCGCGTCGACCAGCGGCTGCGCCAAGACGACCCCCGCATTCTTGAGCGCCAAGACGACATCAGCACTTCGAGGCACCGAAACGGGGCCGACGCGCCGGAACCCCGGGACAACGCCGGCGCGCCGGAGTGCCACGGCGGTGTCTGCGTCACTTGCGCCGACGAGGCGGTCCCCGTCCGCATCATCGGCCTGCTGCCCGAAGGCCTCGCGATGGTGGACACGGGCACTGGAAACGAAGAGATCAGCGTGGCCCTGGTCGATGCCGCCGTCGGCGACGTGGTCCTCGTGCACGCCAAGGAGGCCCTGACCGTACTCGAACGCGACGCGACGACCGGCACCAGCGGCCGGGCGAAACCCGCCAAAGTGGCCAACGCGGACGAAAGCACGACACCTGACCCGACGACTGTGGCAAGCGGAGGCGCCGATCCTGACGCGACCACGACCGGCGAACGCCAAGCGCCCAGCGTGACGATCGGTCCCGGGCAAGGCGTCAGGGCCGAAGCGACTTCCGGTGCCGGGAGACGCATGGCAGACAGCACCGCGTTGTACCCGTTCCTGTCAGGTGACGGCAGCGCGGTTTCCCTGTCCACTGGACGCAATGCGTTGAATCCGTTTCTGCCTCCTGATGGCGGGGCGGTGGATCCGACCGATGGCGCCCACATGGGGGCTGTCGTCGCCGCGGTCACCAGGTCCACCGCGGAGAAGGCGCGAGAGATCGTGGCGTTGCGGCGAGAGATGCTCGACGTACTGGGTCCGCGTGTGACCGCCTGTGCCGAGGCGATCGCGGACGCGTTCCAGGCGGGTGGCCGGCTCTTCGCCTTCGGCAACGGCGGGAGCAGCACCGACGCACAGGCGATGGCCCAGCTGTTCGTCAGCCCGGGAATCGGCGGCCGTGGCCTGCCCGCGACGGCGTTGACCGCCGACGTCGCGCTGCTGACCGCGCTCACCAACGACGTCGGTTTCGAGGTGGTCTTCTCCCGGCAGCTCGCCGCTCTCGGGAGCGACGGCGACATCGCCGTCGGGATGTCGACGAGCGGCGGCTCGCCCAACGTGCTGCGGGGACTCGAAGAGGCCAGGCGCCGTCGCATGGTGACTGTCGGATTCGCCGGCACCGGCGGCGGCGCGATGGCGGAGAGCGGCGTCCTCGACCACCTGTTCGTCGTGCCCTCCTCGTCGGTGCACCGCATCCAGGAGGCGCAGACCACGGTTTGCCACGTGCTGTGGGAGCTCGTACAGCGGGCGCTCGCGTGAGCGAGCGGGCGCGCTCACGGATACGCGTGGAAGGCATCGTCCAAGGGGTCGGGTTCCGGCCCTTCGTGCACGCTCTGGCGACCCGGTACGGCCTCGCCGGCGTGGTCGGCAATGACGCCGCGGGCGTGTTCATCGAGGCGGAGGGCCCGCCGGGGGCGGTGAGCGCCCTCGTCGAGGCCGTACGCGAGCACCCCCCGGTGCTGGCCGTCGTGGAACGGGTCAGCGTGACGCCGGTACCGCCCACCGGCGCCCGCGGATTCCAGATCGTGCCGAGCGTGCCCGGCATGGCGGGCGGAGCGAGCGGGGTCGGCGGGCCGGGCATGGCGGGCATGGTAGGCGGGCCGGGCATGGCAGGCGGGGTACGGCAGGCGCTTGTCTCCTCCGACACCGCGACCTGCGACGACTGCCTCCGTGAGCTCTTCGACCCGGCGGACCGCCGGTACCGTTATCCGTTCGTCAACTGCACCAACTGCGGTCCCCGCTTCACGATCGTCACCGCTGTGCCGTACGACAGGGAGAACACCACCATGGCCGGCTTCGCCATGTGCGAGGCCTGTGTGCGGGAGTACGGCGATCCGGCTGACCGGCGGTTCCACGCCCAGCCGGTCTGCTGCCCCGAGTGCGGTCCGGCTGTGGCGCTCCACGCTGCCGACGGCTCCAGATTCCCCGGGGATCCGATCCACGTCGCGGCGGCGTTGCTGGCCTCCGGCGCCATCCTGGCGATCAAGGGCCTCGGCGGCTACCACCTCGCCGTCGACGCCGCCAACGAGACGGCCGTCGCGGCGCTGCGGGCTCGCAAACATCGTGAGGACAAGCCGTTCGCGGTGATGGCGCCGGATCTGCCTGCCGTACGCCGCGTGTGCGAGGTCGACGACATCGCGGCCGACCTTCTCACGAGCCCACGCGGCCCCATCGTGCTGTTGCCCCGACTCCCCTTCGATCCGGGCGCTCCCCCGACGGCACCGAAGGCGGGAAGTGCGTCGGCGCCCTCGGACGGGAACTCGATGACACCGTCGGTGGCTTTGGTGGAGGTCGCCGGGGTGCCCTCGATGCCGGCTGAGGTGGTCGCGGTGGGGGATCCTGTGGCGCCCTCGGGCGCTGTGGTGGCGCCCTCTGTGGCGTTGGGCAGCCGCTTTCTCGGGGTGATGCTGCCGTACACGCCACTGCATCACCTGCTGGCGCGGGAGCTCGGCCGGCCTTATGTCCTGACCAGCGGCAACGTGTCGGACGAGCCGATCGCGTACCGCGACGACGACGCCTGGCGGCGGCTGCCGCTCGTGGCCGACGCCTTCCTCTGCCATGACCGGCCCATCCACACGCGTACCGACGACTCTGTCGTCCAGATCTTCCAGGGCGCGGCGCTGCCCGTGCGGCGGTCCCGTGGATACGCCCCCGAGCCGATCGCACTTCCGTTGGAGTTCCCTGTTCCGGTGCTCGCCTGCGGGGCGGAGCTCAAGAGCACCTTCTGCCTCGGCAAGGGCCGGTACGCCTTCCTCTCCCCGCACATCGGCGATTTGGAGAACTACGAGACGCTGCGCTCGTTCACCACCGGAATCGCGCAATTTCGGCAGCTCTTCGACGTCGAACCGGGCCTGGTCGTCCACGACCTGCACCCGGAGTATCTGTCGACGAAGTACGCCCTCGACCTTGCGGAAAGGGACGGCGTCGGCCTCCTCGGTGTGCAGCACCACCACGCCCACATCGCCTCCTGCCTGGCCGACAACGGCGAGGCCGGTCCGGTCATCGGCGTGGCGTTCGACGGGACCGGGTACGGCCCCGACGGCACGATCTGGGGTGGTGAGCTGCTCGTCGCCGATTTGGTGGGGTTCGACCGGGCCGGTCACCTGGAGCAGGTGCCGATGCCGGGCGGCGCCACGACGATCCGCCAGCCGTGGCGGATGGCGGCGGCCTACCTACACGCGGCGTACGGCTCGCTACCCCCTGCCGATCTCGACGTGGTCCGGCGGAACACGTCGCAGTGGACGGCCGTGTCCGCCCTGCTCGCCACGAGCACGCCGAACACCGCCACAAATGGCACCACAGGCGCCCCGCACCTGGACAACAGCGCCCCACGCCAGGAGGGCAGTGCTCCACGCCAGGAGGGCAGTGCTCCACGCCTGGAAAGAAGTGGGCTCGTGCCGGTCACGTCGAGTGCCGGGCGACTGTTCGACGCCGTGTCCGCGCTTGTGGGCATCCGCGACGTGGTGACGTACGAAGGCCAGGCCGCGATCGAGTTGGAGCAACAGGCGGACAGGGAGACCGCCGACGGCTATCCGGTCATCCTGTCCGGAACTTCCCCCGTCGTGATCCGCGGCACCGATCTCGTGCTCGCGGTCGTGGACGACCTGCGCCGGGGCGTGCCCACAGCGGTGATCGCGGCGCGGTTCCACCACGGGCTCGCCCAGGCGATCGTGGCGGCGGTACGGCGAATCGCCGACGTCACCGGCCTCGACGTCGTGGCCCTGTCCGGTGGCGTGTTCGGCAACCTGCTACTGCTCGAAGGCGTCGTCGGCGGGCTGCGCCGACACGGCTTCCGGGTGCTGCTCCACCGACGGGTGCCATGCAATGACGGAGGCATCAGCCTCGGCCAAGCCACCGTGGCCGCCGCGCTTCATCACAATCTTCTGGCGCGGGCCGAACCACTTTGGCAACCTGGCTGCCTAGATTGTGGCAACTCGGTAGCCTAACCTGGCAAGACGAAATGATCTCCTCAATCGGTAGACGCCTGAGTGGCATCTCGCGGATCAGTGCAGCCCAGTTCCTCGGGCTGTGAGCTGTACGTGGCCGGCAGCGCTCACCCCTGGATGCTGGACGGCCGGTGCGCCGGCTGTGGTCAGCAGATGCGGGGCAGGGGGTCGCCTACGAGGAGGTCGACGATGCGGGTGCCGCCGAAGGTGGTGCGCAGGAGGACCAGGCCTGGTGGGTCTTCCCTGATGTGGCCGATCACGGTGGCGGCGGTGCCGAGCGGGTGGCCGCGCATCGCCTGGACCGCACGCTCGGCGTGGTCGCCGTCGACGACCGCGACGAGCCGTCCTTCGCAGGCGACGTAGAGCGGGTCGATGCCGAGCAACTCGCAGACGCCGGTGACCTCGGGCCGCACCGGCACCGCGTCCTCATCCACCACGACGGCCACGTCGGCGGCCGTCGCCACCTCGTTGAGAATGGTGGCCACCCCGCCACGCGTGGCGTCGCGCAGCGTACGGACCTGCCCCGGGAGCGCGTCGAGCAGCGCCGCCACGAGGCCGTGCAGGGGAGCCGTGTCGGAGATGACGTCCGCCTCGATGTCGAGCTCGCCGCGGGCCAGCATGACCGTCACGCCGTGCTCGCCGATCGGGCCCGACACGATGACCGCGTCGCCGGGCTTCGCGGCGGATATGGACAGGGCCAGCGGGCTCTCGATCAGCCCGACTCCGGCCGTCGTGATGTAGCAGCCGTCGGCCTTGCCCCGCTCGACGACCTTCGTGTCGCCGGTGACGATCGACACGTCCGCCGCGCCGGCCGCGGTGGCCATCGATGCGACGATCCGCCGCAGGTCCTCCACGGCGAACCCCTCCTCCAGGATGAACCCGGCGGACAGATACAGCGGGCGTGCTCCGCAGACGGCCAGGTCGTTGATGGTCCCGTTGACGGCCAGGTGCCCGATGTCGCCGCCGGGGAAGAACAGCGGGGAGACCACGTACGAATCGGTGGTGAGCACGGCTCGCGCGGAGTCGAGTGACAGGGTCGCCCCGTCCTCCAGCGGCGCGAGCAACGGGTTGCGGAACGCCTCCAGGAAGATCGCGTCGATCAGTGTCTGGGTCGCCTTGCCGCCCGATCCGTGCGCCAGCGTGATCCGCTCCTCCCTGACCACCGCCTTGCGGCGCCGGACCCGCTCGATCCGGTCGAGGACCTGCTGCTCCCGGTCGGCGCTCATGTGCGGGTGGCCTCCTTCACGCGCTCGCGGCTGAACCGGCCGAAGTTGTAGTAGGCGGCGCAGGCTCCCTCGGAGGAAACCATGCACGTCCCGATGGGCGTCTCGGGCGTGCACGCCGTTCCGAAGACCTTGCACTCCCATGGCCTGAGCACGCCCTTGAGCACCTCGCCGCACTGGCAGGCCTTGGGATCGGCCACCCGTACGCCCGGGACGTTGAAGATCCGTTCCGCGTCGAAGGCCGCGTACTCGTCCGCCATCCGGAGCGCCGAGTGCGAGATGAAGCCGAGTCCGCGCCATTCGAAGTACGGCCGGACCCGCATCACGTCGCCGATCGCCTCCAGGGCGATGCGGTTTCCGTCCCACGGCACGACCCGGGCGTACTGGTTCTCGACCTCCGACCGGCCCTCGGCGAGCTGGCCGAGCAGCATGTGGATCGACTGAAGAACGTCCAGCGGTTCGAAACCGGCGACCACGAGCGGCTTGCCGTACTCGCGGGCGATGAACTCGTACGGCCGGCAGCCGATCACCGTCGAGACGTGGCCGGGGCCGATGAACCCGTCCAGCCGCAGGTCGGGCGAGTCCAGGATGGCCTTGATAGCCGGAATGATCGTGACGTGGTTGCAGAAGACCGAGAAGTTGTCGACGCCGTCCGCCGCCGCGCGCAGCACGGTCATGGCCGTCGACGGCGCGGTGGTCTCGAATCCGATCGCCATGAAGACGACCCGGCGGTCCGGATTCGCCCGAGCGATCTTCAGCGCGTCGAGCGGCGAGTAGACCATCCGGATGTCGGCGCCCGCCGCCTTGGCGTCGAAGAACGAGCCGCGTCCACCCGGCACCCGCATCATGTCGCCGAACGATGTCATGATCACGTCGGGCTGCTCCGCGATGTGGATGGCGTCGTCGACCCGCCCCATCGGGATCACGCAGACCGGACAGCCGGGACCGTGCACGAGCGTCACCGCTTCGGGCAGGTAGTCCTCCAGCCCGTGCTTGTAAATGGTGTGGGTGTGGCCGCCGCACACCTCCATGAACTTGTACCGCCGTCCGGGCTCGCACCTGGACGCGATCTCGGCTGCCAGCGCCGCCGCTTTGCCGGCATCGCGATACTCATCGACGAACCGCACGGCTCCCCCTGTCCGTTCTCACGAATCTCACGCCTCTTCCGGGTGGCTTGGGCCGGTTTCCGAGATGGCCGACTCCCGGAGGGCGTCGATCTCGTCGAAGTAGGGCTGGCCGATCCCCTCAAGCAGGTCCAGTACGGCTTTCGCCTCCGACTCGGAGATCTTCGAGAGCGCGAATCCCACGTGCACGAGGACCCAGTCGCCGACCTTCAGGTCCTCGTCCGCGAGCAAACCCACGTTGATCCGGCGGCGGACCCCGCTGACGTCGACCATCGCGAGATCGATGTGATCCTCGACCGTCCCGACGAGCTCACCGGGGATTCCGAGACACATCCGGGCCCTCCCCCCGCACCGTCTCGAACTGGATCGACTCGAGGACCAGCTCGTCCCCTCCGTGGAGGTCGACATCGCCGCCGCCGCAGTGCGCGCACGTGGCGAGGACGTCCACGGACTCCGACCGGCGATCACACGACCGGCAGTCGACCGTCACGGGCGTTATGACGAGATCCACGACCGCGTCCGCTACGGCGGTGCCGTTCGCCACGAGGGCGAACGCCTGGTCCAGGGCTTCGCCGACGACGGCGTGCCGGGCGCCGACCCGCACCCGTACGGCGGTGACCCGACGGCCGGACGCCTGCTCCTCGAT
>JBIOWF010000074.1:0-2254 GCA_044868295.1 Microtetraspora sp.
AGCAGCGGCCACAACAGCTCATTCCACGGCCCGATGAAGGTGATCAGCAGAGCCGTGACGATGGCCGGGCGGACGAGGGGGACGGCGATCGCGGTGAGGACGCGCAGCTCGGATGCCCCGTCGATCCGTGCCGCCTCGAGCAGCTCGCGCGGGAGCTGCAGGAAGAAGTTGCGGAAGATGAACACCGCCGTGCCGTTGATCGCGAACGGAAGGATCATTCCGAGGTAGCTGTCGGCGAGCCCGAAGTCGCGGGCCATCATCACGTACAGCGGGATCATCAGCAGCTGGAACGGGACGGCGATCGCGATCAGCATGCTGTAGAAGAGGGCGCCCTTCATCCGCCACTCGAGGTGAGCCAAGGCGTAGCCGGCGGGCAGCCCGCAGAGCACGGTGGCCACCAGCACGCCACCGGTGAAGATCGCGGAATTGAGGAGGCACCGGCCCAGGTCGATGGCGGCGTCGATGCTCGAGTAGTTGGACACTCCGAGGCCGGTGGGGACCAGACCGGCCAGACCGAGCTCGGGTCGTGTCCTCAGCGAGACGATGATCATGTAGTAGAAGGGGAAGAGGAAGATCACCGCCCCGGTGAGGAGAGGCAACAGGCGC
This sequence comes from Microtetraspora sp., assembly GCA_044868295.1. GTDB lineage: Bacteria > Actinomycetota > Actinomycetes > Streptosporangiales > Streptosporangiaceae > JBIOWF01. The sequence continues at coordinate 607 of JBIOWF010000074.1, forward strand.
AGCAGCCGGCGCTGCCGCCGTCGGCGGGCCGGTTCGCGGCGGGTCGCGGAGGCAGTGACCCCGGGTTCGGCGACGATGGTCATGCTCACTGCCTCTCGAGCACGAACCTGTTGATCCCCGAGACGATCAGAACGCCGATGACCAGGATCACACCGATCGCTGCGGCGTATCCGGGGTGATTCTGCTCGATGCCGTACCTGTACAGGAGGAACACCGGGGAGACCGACTGGTTATCCGGCCCCCCGCCGGAGGTGAGCAGGTACGGCTCGGTGAAGAAGTTGGCGCCGATGATGGTGGCGAGGACGACCACGAGCGTGGTGGCCGGTCGCACTCCGGGGACGGTGACCGCCCGAAACACCGCGACCGGGCCGGCTCCATCCACCTTCGCGGCCTCATACAGCTCGCGTGGAATGTTCTGCAGCGCGGCGAGGTAGAGCAGCACGTAGAAGCCGAGGTTCTTCCAGGTCACGTATAGGGCGATCATGATGATCGCCCAGTGGGGGTTGACCAGGAACGACGGTTGCGGTGCGAGCGGGCCGAGCAGTCGGCTGACCAGCCCGGTGCTGCTGACCAGCCAGAACCACACGACGACGAGCGCGACGCTGGCCGTGACGTACGGCAGAAAGTAGGCCGTGCGAAGGAACGAGCGGAACGGGATCGCCGCGTTGAGTGCTGTCGCCAGCACCATCGCCACGCCCACTGTCATGGGCACGTTGATGGCCAGGAAGATGCCCACGTTGCGGATCGCGATCAGGAACAGGGGGTCGGTGAGCGCCGCGCGGTAGTTGTCGAACCCGAGAAAGGGGCGGGGCACGTTGACACCCGGTGCCGTGAAGAACCAGTCGTGGAAGGAGATGTAGACCGCGTAGCCCAGTGGGTAGGCGAAGACCGCGGCGAGGAACACCGCGTACGGCGCAGCGAACAGATAGCCGACCGGATGCCTGCCAAGCCCGTGCCGGAGCCGGCGAGGGGCCGGCGGAGATGCGTGTAAGGCGACAGCCATCCGGCGTTCGCTCACCCTTGCACGAGCTTCTCGATGTCGCCGGCGGCGGCCTTGAACGCCGTGTCCACCGGCTGGCGGCCGAAGACGACCGAGTCCAGGTATGCGTTGCGGAACCGCTGCCACGTCTCGATCGAGTTGACCACGATCGGCACCTCCACGCTACGGTCGGCCTGCCGAGCGAACAGCCGGTACGCGGGGTGCGTGCCGAAGTAGCCGGCATACACCGCCGGGACATTGGCCCGCATCGGCATCTGGCCTGTCTCCTCCAGCCACTTGCCGTCGTTCTCCTTGTTCATCGTGAACTTGATGAACGCCCACGCGGTGCCGAGCTTCTTGCAACTCGTGTACATACCGACCGACTTCTGATCGGCGAAGGTGTGGATCTGCGCGGCGCGCGCGCCGTCCTTGGTGGGCACCGGAACGACTCCCCAGTGGATATCGGAGTACGCGGTGATCGCCCACGGCCCGACGAGCGCCATGGCCGCCTGGCCCGTGCCGAACGGGTCCGCCTGCGCCTGCTCCTTGGGCGCGAGTCCCTGGGCGTAGAGCGTCCGCATCATGTCGGCGACCTCCAGCCCGCCCGGCGAGTCGAACATCGGCCGGCCGTCCTGGATGAACTTCGTGCCGCCGGTCTGCGCGAGGAAC
>JBIOWF010000075.1:0-14560 GCA_044868295.1 Microtetraspora sp.
GCCTCACATAATACCACGCGATCAGTTAAGAAGCGTGCGTGTGTTTGATCCGAGACCTGCGGCGCCGTGCCGCGTTTCCTCCCCAGGGCTAAAGCCCGGGGTCTCCACGCTGGAGGAATTCGATGAAAGCTAGGTGTCTCTCCATGCCCATGATCGACGTCTATATCCCCGAAGGCACGCTTCGTCCCGAAGCCGAGGCAGCCCTGCTTAGCCGACTCACCGACTTGTTGATGACCTGGGAGGGATTCGATCCGGCGGACCCGGCGATGCGCGCTGTGTCCTGGGTGCTCCTCCACCGGCCTGCGGCCGTGTACGTCGCGGGAGCGCCAGCCGACGCACCTCGGTACAAGATCGTTCCTACCGTTCCTGAGGGGCAGCTCAACGAGCGGAGCCGCGCTGGGGTCGTGGCCGACGTGACTGAGGCCGTACTCGACGCGGAGGAAGGGAGATGGCCGCGAGACCCGGGACGGGTGTGGGTGTTCCCGACCGAGATCCCCGACGGGCGGTGGGGCGGCCAAGGGCGGGTCGTTCGGCTTGCCGACATCCTGACGCTCGCCCTTGGTGATGCCGACGAGGCACGCCTTCTCAGCGCGGAACGCATCGCCATGAGCCGAGCAGAGCTCGCGGGAACCGATTTGGCCAAGGTGACGACCGAGGAAGCGACCACGCCAATACCGTCGCGATAGCCGGGCGGTTCATGCGCCACGCGATCCGCTGATCACCCCAGCACGTGACGGCCCCTGGACCGAGCCGCCGTGGAGAGCATATTTCGCCTACCGCCGAGCCTCCGAGGGTTGGAGGCACCTCCTCACTCAAGCCCTTGAGAATGTCTGGCGGGATCCCGGAAGTGTTCGCACGGGATGGCCATATGAACGGTTAACATCTAAGTGTTCATATGGAGGAGGGGCGGCACCGGTTATGGCTGAGTACGTGCCACTGTCGTGGCCGGGCACCCCTGGCGGCACAACACGGGCCGAGCGTCAGCCATGTCACTACTCAGCCTATGTGCCAGATCTTCTGCTTGGCCGTCCGCTGACCCTGACGGGGCAGCGCTCGGCGGACGTGACGGATGTCGAGCGCAAGCTTGAGCAGCTCAACTCATCCGAGCTCAATCTGGTCGGCCTCGAAGCGCTCGCCAGGCTTCTCCTCAGAGCTGAGGCCGTGGCGAGTTCCTTCATCGAAGGACTTCAGATCAACGTTCGCCGCCTCGCCAAGGCCGATGTCGCGGAACTTTCTGGCATAGAAGCGCACGACAACACCGCGCACGCGGTACTCGGAAACGTTCGAGCGATGGAATCCGCCCTCAAGCTGGCGGGCGAGCCAATTGTGCGCGTCGATGACGTCTTGGAGCTTCACCGTAGGCTTCTCAACGGAACCCGAGACGAACGCTTCGGCGGACTGATACGGACTGAACAGAACTGGGTCGGCGGACCCGGAATGTCGCCATGTAACGCTGACTTTGTTCCACCGCCACCCGACAGGGTCCCCGCACTTCTCGAAGACCTCTGCGCCTACATGTCAGGAGACGAACACCCTGCTCTGGTACAGGCGTCCATCGCACATGCGCAGTTCGAGACCATCCATCCATTCGTTGATGGCAATGGCCGCACAGGACGAGCGCTCATCCATCTGATTCTCAGGCGGAGGGGGCTGGCGCGGCGCTTCGTCCCGCCGATCAGCCTCATATTGGCGTCCCACGCTGATGCGTACGTAGCCGCCCTCACCGCATACCGATATGAGGGAACTGCCGACTCCCTCCAGGCCCAAGAAGCCATGGGTGCCGTCATCGACCGATTCGTCGCGGACACCACCCGTGCCTGCGCCGATACAGATCGTTTCGGTGCGCAGATCGACGCCTTGGAGCTGGAGTGGCGGAAGAAAGTGGGACGAGTCCGCGCGGGATCCTCCGTCGATCTGTTGCTTCGAATGCTTCCCTCCACTCCCGTGCTCACCGTTACCACTGCCGCCGACCTCATCGGACGGTCTGTCCAGCGCGCGAATGACGCCATCAACCAGTTGGCATCGGTAGGAGTGCTCAAACAGACCACTATCGGCAGACGCAACCGGGCGTTCGAGGCTCCCGACCTCATCAACGCCCTTACCGGCTTCGAACGCGCGCTCGCCAGCCCTCTCGGCGACACACGTCAGGCACCACCGGCACGCCCCGTCCCGTACCGCAATCAGAGGTCATAGTCCGGGTGTCGGGGCCCAAGCCCGGCCTGTTCCCGGACACCCCTCGAGCTCTGCGAGCATCATCCAGTACTGCCGGCCTGTGAGCGTCGGCGCAGGTCCTCACATGGCGGTGGTCGATGTTTCGGTGGTGTACGGCGCGGCGTCGGTGAGGAAATGGCGGAGCAGGGAGCCGACCTCGGCCGGCCGTTCCAGGTAGAGCATGTGATCGGAATCCAGTTCGGCGACGGTGAGGTCCTCACCGAGGGCGGCTCGGCAGCTCGCGACGAACTCTGGACGGACGAAGCCGGCACGCTGCGCGATCACCAGCAGTGTGGGCACTGTGTGCGGCGGGACGACCGGAGGGCCGGCCATTTCGGAGCAGGCGGTCACGACGGCGGCGGCGTCGAATCGCCATCGCCATCGCCCGTCCTCGCCTGCCTCCAAATGGTCGGCGACCTCGTCGTCCACGGCCTCCGGATAGGCGTAGGACCAGTCCGCCTTCAACGCGGCCCGCGCCTCTTCGCGATCCGAGAAAGATCGTGCGGCCAGCGTGCGGTGTGCCTGCTCACGCAGTTTCCCGGGGTCAAGGCCCACGGAAGGATCGAGCAGGGCCAGCTTCCGTACCCGTTGCGGCGCCGTCCGGCAGAGGTGAAGGGCGATCAAGCCGCCGAACGAATGGCCGACGATGTCGACCTGCGGCAGGCCCATCTCGTCCATCATGGCCAGCAGATCCTCCACGTGACGTTCGACACTCCACGGTGGCGTCCCGACGGAACGTCCATGCCCCCGAAGATCCGGCGCCACGACACGTGTCCCTGCCAGAGATCGCTCGGCGAGCCGCCGCCACCGGGCCCCATGCGCCTGAATGCCATGCAAGGCCACGAGCGGGATCGCTCCGGCATCGCCGTACTGATGGACATGAAGTCCCGCGAAAAGCATGACCGAAACCTTAGTCCTTCACGGTGACCTCGATGCCGGACTACGGAGGAGAAGCACTCGGGCACCTGGTCGCAGAAGCCCCCACCCACGGCCCACGAGGGTCAGACAAGCCAATGCGTTCGCACAGGGCGTCCATATATCAGTGGCTGTGGACCGGGACGGTGGGGCCTTCGCTGGCCTGGACCAGGACGAAACCCTGGCCCTGGAAGGAGAGCTGCATGGCCTCTCCGCTCCCTCGGCCGATGAGAGCTCCCACCTTCATGGTGCGATTGACGCCCACTCGCAGGCCCGCGCTCCAGCACACCGCCGACTGGCCGTCGACGAAGGTGGGCGCACGGCCGGCGTCCAGCAGCACGGGAGCGCCGTGCGCGGTGATCGCGACCCAGCCGGTCCCCTGGATGGTGGTGTTGAAGAGACCGCCCGCGGCTATGCCCGCGCCCTGGACCCGCTGGATGTCCCACGTGAGCTGCGGATCGAAGGCCAGAAGATTGGAGCCGTTGACGGTGAGCGCCTCGTTCTCCAAATAGAACAGGTGGACGTCGTTGGCGTCGTCGGCCAGGAACAGCAGGCCCTGGCCTCGGACGCGCATCAGCGGGGCGCCCTCGCCGGTGACCATCTTCTTGAGGAACTTTCCGACTCCCCCGGAGCCCTCATAGTCGAAGTCCATCTGGCCCTGGAACGCGACCATCGACCCCTGCCGGGCCAGGGTCTCCCCCTGCAGCTGCACACGCAGCATCTTGGAGTTCTGCAGGGCGAAGTGACCGGGCACCTGCCCCTGATCCAGGTTGCCGAAGAACGAGCTACGCATGAGGGAGGCTCTTTTCAGATGATGGGGGGATATATGACCGGTCGATAACCCGGCACGGAGGGACAGTTCCGGAGGCCCGGCCATGGCGGCCGCACCCGCGGCCTCGCCGATCCGATGCGCATTCCCCGTCGTGGGCCTAACAGCAATCACGACAAAGGCGGAAAGCCTACCGTTCGCCCGATCTTACACTGATGGGAACCGCACCAGGCGTCTGTTCGCGATGCTTCTGATCACAAGGGTCGCCCTGCGATCCGCCGACAGGAACGCCGGGCACTCATGTGTCCGCGGAGATTCGCCGTGAGATTCCGAGAGGCAACGGATAGATCCGTTCCGGGGGAAGCAACCATCTGGCCTTGGCCGTCTGCCCGGACTGCACCAATTCCGCAATCTTGCGAACCGTCGGAGTGATGTCCGTGAGGTCGACCGTCCATTCCTCAGTGAATGTTCGGATCAGGCCACGCCCGACGCCGATCTGAATGCTGTAGTGGTTGAACGCCGCACCCCGTAACGAACGCTCCGGGTCCCACTGCACGTGAACCGCGGCCTGCGTCAGCGCGGCGGGATCGCCCTCCGTCGGCACCGCCTGGGACAGGGCTTCCTCCCACCCTTCCCTGGATATTCGTACGGCCAGCACGCGCTCCTGCCCGGACTTCTGGGCCCAGTTGCTGCGGTGCATGAGCCACAGAAAGGAAGGCTTGATCCACGTCATTCGGTGAAACGAGAACGGCGCCACGAATCGATTCGCGGCGACCGCCGGACCCGCGATGGCCGGTGAATACGCTTGGTAGACGACAATGGTCTGACTGTCGAAGTCGGCGCGTATCTGACGCTGGGACGACATGTGCGCACGCTGTCATGTGCCCGGTTCTCAGCGCGAATCATTTTCTCGTCGGCGCCGCCGGTCAACGCGGTACGGCTGCGCCCGGCGTGCCGCCGACCGTGACGGCCGTCAAAGTCGTACGGCTACGCGTGGCGGCTGCGGTGGTCTGCCACGTACACACGGTTGGCGCAGCGGGTGGAGCAGAACCGCCGCCGCCCGTTGCGAGAGGTGTCCACGTAGACCACGTCGCAGCCGGACCGGCCGCACGCTCCCAGCCGGGTGTGGTCTTCACAGATCGCGTGGGCGAGCCCGGCGGCGGTGTACGACTTGAGCCGGTCGACGATGGGCGCCTTCTCATGGGCGAAGTGCAGGTGCGGCGCCCGGCCGTCATGACGGGAGACATACGGCTGGCTGAGGGTGGCGGCCACCAGCTCGTTCACCATGTCCACCCGGCGGTCCAGGTCGGTGTCAATGAACATCGGGCGGAGCCGGCCGGCCCAGGCCAGCAGCTGGGTGGCCTGATCATCGTCAAGGGTCACGAAGGGCCGGTAGTCGTGTGTTCGCAGAATCTCCGTGATCACCGCTGGTGACGCGCCCGGTCGCACGTTCACCAGAGCGGCGGCGAGCTCCGCAGCCATGCCTCCGTAAGGGTTGAAATGCATTAAACCATTACATCACACTGTGCGTATGAACGGCGAAACCACAGCCAGAGCACACCCGAACTGCCCGTCATGCGGGCGCCAGACGACCTCCTCCGCATCCGCCCACTACAGCTCCGAAGGGACCGTGCGTTACTCGCGGTGCGACTGCGGCCGTTGGCTGGTCGTCCTGGCCGAGCGCGTGATCGGCACCGCCGTGAATTGAGCCACTCTGGTCGTGTGCACCACCGGACGTCGAAGTCCCGGTTCTTCCCCCGCCCCGCATGATCCGGTACCCCGTCGAACGGGGCGCGGCCCGTCCGGCCGCGCTCCCCGGGGCGGCATGTGGAGTGCCGGATCCGTCCGGTAGGTGGCACGGGGAGCCCTCCCGGGACAGGGATGGCCGGACCTAACGTGGGTCCTGTGAGCGAGAACGTGGCGGGCACCGGCCGGATCGTGGTGCTCGTACTTCCCCAGGTGAACCTTCTGGATCTGGCCGGTCCGGTGCAGGTGTTCGACGCGGCGGCCTTCCTGGGCGCGGACTACCGGTTGGAATTCGTGGCGGACGCCGATGAGACCACCTCCGCGCAGGGGCTGAGGCTGGCCGGGCTCGGAACGTTGCCGGTGACCGGCCCTGGCGATCTGGTGCTGGTGCCGGGGCCGCGGCTGCGCGCGCCTGAGCCCGGCCACCCCTGGTGCCCGAGGCGGCGGTGCGATGGGTCCGGGCGGCGGCCGAGAGCGGCCCGCGAGTGGCGTCGGTCTGCACCGGCGCCGCGGCGCTCGGCGAGGCGGGACTGCTGGACGGGCGCCGATGCACCACCCACTGGTCACTGACAGAGGCCATGCGCGCGCGGTCGCCACCTCGTCGAGGAACCGGACGGTCCGGATGCCCGACTGCCCGGTGACCCCGGGCGTCCCTTCGAGGGTCATGCCGATGAAGCCCACGGGCACGCCGTCGATCCGCTTGATCCAGGTGGGGGCCAGGATGGGCTTGCCGGACGTCCGGTCGACGACGTTGGCGGCCAGCCACGGGAAGGCGGCGCCGTCGTACGGCTCGTCCTTGATGTAGCAGCCGTCCTTGGGGTGGCATCCGCCGTGCTGCATGCGGAGCAGTTCGTCGGTGCCCTCGTCGAACTCGTGGTTGCCGACGCTGGTGACGTCCAGGCCGAGCTTCTCCATCGACTCCACGGTCGGCTCGTCGTGGAACAGGCCGGACAGGAAGGGGCTGGCGCCGATGATGTCGCCCGCGGCCACCGTCAGGGAGGCGTCAGTGCCCTGGCGGAGCTGCTTGAGCTTGGCCGCGAGATATTCCACGCCACCCACCTGGGTGGCGGCGGGGTCGAGTGCCGACCCGAGCGTGGCGTCCCGGCCGGTGGGCGGCTCCAGGTTGCCGTGGAAGTCGTTGAAGGACAGAAGCTGGAGATTCACCGTCGACGGCGGCGGGGCGACGACCGGGAAGGCCCGCGTGTAGGAGATCCACAGCGCGATGTCCTCCGCGTCCGTACGGCCGTCGCCGTCGAAGTCGGCCTTCGCCCCGGCCTGCGGGATGGCGGCGAGGTCCCTGGCGTTCACCGTGCCGTCGCCGTTGACGTCCGGCGTGTGCCGCGCGAGCAGATCGGCGCGTACGGAGATCAGGTGGATCTTCGTCACGCTGCCGTTGAACCCGAAGTTGTCGTCCGCCACCAGCACCAGCGACCGGGAGCCGTCGGCCAGCTTCGGCCCCCAGGTGATGCCTTCGACATTGTCCGGGTCGACACCGGAGAACGTGAGGTCGTAGAGCAGCTTCTTGGGCATGACCTTCTCGGAGCCGGACAGGGACTGCTCGCCCCGCACGTCCGTGGCCCCGAGAGTGCTGGTCCAGTAGAGCCGGACGGAGAACCCGACGCCGGAGGCGAAGCTCCTCTCGACGGTGATGTAGTCGGTTTCGTTGATCGCGAGGATCTCCGAGACGCCCCTGTCCGCCGAGTGCGTGTTGATCGGCGCGGCCAGCGGAGCGGTCGGCGCGTCCGCGATCGGGTCGACCTGGTAGACGTACTCGGCGTCCGGGGCACCGGTCTCGCGGTCCAGGACCAGGAGCCGCGACGGGCTCTTGGCGGCGAGCCCGGCCGCCGGGCCGTCCTGGACCAGGGCGTTCTCCGTGATCGTGACGGCCTTCGAGCCGTCCGGCGAGAAGGACAGCCCTTCGAGCGCCTGGTTGTTGCGCACCCCCGCGACCAGCGTCCCCGTGCTCGACAGGCTCGGCCGGTACGCGTCGGGAAGCGTCAGCGCACGGACGTACCCGCCGGAGGCGGACGCCTCCCGGACGAACGCGGGCTGGCCCGAGGTCGAGGCGCCCTCACTGGTCCAGAACAGGCTCTTCCCGTCGGGGGACCACCTGACGGCCTCCGGGTCGACTGCCTTGCGGGCGAAGGGCTGCCCGCCCGAGTCGGCCAGCACGGTCAGGCCGTCCACGGTCGGCTCCCGGTCGGCGAAGGAGTTGCCGTCGAGGGGCAGCCGAAGCGTGTAGAACCTGGCCTGGCCGTTCTCCGAGCGGTCGTCGCTGAGCGCGACGTACGTGTCGGAGCGCGGGTCGTAGTCGATGCCGGACAGCCCGCGGAACGGCATGCCGAACCGGGTCGTCCCGGCGGGCACCGTCAACGTGTCGAGCAGCCGGACGGACGCGGGCGCCGCCTGCGCGGCGGGCCCCGCGACGAGGGTGCCTAACGTGCCGACGAGGGAGAGGATGGCGGCGCCCGCCGCCATGAATCCGACCTGCGAATGTCGCATGTCTGAGCTCCAGATCGTAAGGGGATTGGGGGTGCGAGGGCGTATGAGGGCATGCCGAAGACAGCACGCAATGGTGCGGACCAGTCGGTGGGAGGGTTTTCGGTAGGAGGGGCGGGTCAGTCAGTGAGAGCCGGAGGACAGCGGCGGGAGGAGTTCGGCGGTGCCCGGCGGGGCGGCGGTTCGGTGGTAGGGGAGGAAGTTGGTGGTCAGGACCGAATTGGCGGACCTGTCGTGTCGGTGTCAGGGACGGCGGCGTTGGGCTCGGTCGTGAAGTCAGGGGTGGGGGCAGCGCGGGAGGCGGAGCCGGGGCCGGTGTCAGGGGCGGTGTCGGATCCTGTCCGGCGCTTTCGCCGATAGGCGTACACGGCCAGTGCGACGAGCGTGAAGACGTAGGGGATCGCGGACACGAGCTGCGGTGGCACATCGAGGTTCCCCAGTTGCACCGCGAGGGCCTCCGCGGCGCCGAAGCCCAGCGCGGCGAAGAACACGCCCCAGGGCCGCAGGCCGCCCAGGAAGACCGCGGCCAGCGCGATGAAACCGCGACCGGCGGTCATGTCCCTGACGAAGAAGGACACGTACCCCATGCTGAGGAAGACCCCGGCCAGCCCGGCGAACGCGCCGCTCAGCCCGAGGCCGACGTATTGGACCCGGCGCACCGGGATGCCCACTGATCGGGCGGCGTCCGGCATCTCGCCGACCGCGCGCAAGTGGAAGCCGAAGCGGGCCCGATAGAGCAGCCAGGCGACGACCGGCGCGGCGAGTAAGGCCAGGTACGTCACCAGGTTCTGGCCACTGACCACGTCACCGACCACGGGGATGCTCTCCACGCCGGGGATGTGCACCCGTGGCAGGCTCCCGCTCTCCAGGCCGGAGGTGCCGCCCTTGTCGTCGAGGAGGGCGTAGACCGCGTAGGCGGTGGCGCCGGAGGCGAGCAGGTTGAGGCCGATGCCCGCGATGATCGCGTCGGCTCCGAGGTTGAGTGTCGTCGCGGCGAGCAGCAGGCCGAGCAGCGCGCCCACGGCGACCCCGCATACCGCGCCGAGGACGGTGGACCCGCTGTATCCGGCGACCAGCGCACCCGTGCAGGCGGCCGACAGCATCTGCCCTTCGAGCGCGATGTTGGCGACCCCCACCCGCTCGGCGATCAGCCCGCCGAAGGCGGCCAGGATGTACGGCGTGGCGACACGCAGCACAGCCGCCAGGAAGGCGGTGCTGAAGACGACCTCGACGACACCGCTCATGAGGCCACCTGCTTACGGCCGAGGCGGCGCTTCAGCAGGTCCGGCAGGGCCTGCGCGGTGACCAGCAACACGATGACCGCCTGGATGATCACCACGATCTCGGTGCCGACGTCGGTCTGCTGTTCCATGATGTCGCCCCCGGCGCGGAGGTAGGAGTAGAAGAAGCCCGCGACCACGACCACCAGCGGGTTGTTCCGGGCGAGCAGGGCCACGACGATGCCTTCGAATGCGAGGCTTCCCGCGAGGCCGGGCTCCAGCCGGCCGTACACCCCGAGGACGAGGTGCGCTCCGGCAAGGCCCGCGACGGCCCCGCCGATGACGAAGCTCGACTCGATCACCCGGGACACCCGGATCCCGCCGTACTCGGCGAAGTCGGGATTGGACCCGACCATGCGGATGCGGTAGCCGAGCGAGGTTCGAGTCATCAGGAGCCAGAGAGCGACCGCGGTCAGCAGCATCAGCACCAGGCCGATGTTCGCCCGGCCGAGCGGGACGCCGAACCATTCCCGCAGCGGCGTCAGGGCCGCCTCGCTCCGGATGCCGTCGGAGTGGACCGCGCTGCTGCCCGGCTGCTTGAGCGGGTTGTTGATCAGGTAGTCGTAGATCCGTACGACGATCGCGTTGAGCATCAGCGTGGCGACGATCTCGTTGGCGCCGAGACGGGCCTTCATCGCTCCGGGGATCAGGCCCATCCCGGCACCGGCGGCCGCAGCGGCGGCCAGCGGAAAGATGACCGCGATGACGGGCGGCAGCGGCGCCATGATGGACACCAGCGCGGCGGCGAGCGCACCGGCGTAGAGCTGGCTCTCCGCGCCCAGGCTGATCTGGCGCGCCCGGAACGGGATCGCGACGGACAGTCCGAGCAGGGTCAGTGTGGTGGCGTCCTCCAGCCAGCGGCCGACGCGGGGCGAGCGCTCCAGCGGCCCGGTGAGCATCGCCTGGTACGCCGCGACCGGATCGTTGCCGGTGATCACCATGACCACGAACCCGATGGCCAGCGCCACGAGAATGGTGGCCACGGCCATGCTCAGGTCGACCGCCAGGCCCCGCCGCCTGGTCGCCCGGTACGCGCGGCGGTCCTCGGTCTCCACCAGAGTGCTCACGACCCCACCTCGGTCGGTTCGTCGCGGCCAAGGTCGCCGCCAGACTCGGTCGGCCCGTGGTGGTAGAGGTCCGCGCCGCGCTCGGCCGCCGGGCGCTCTTCCGCCGGCTCGCCGCGAGTGAGGCCGCCGGACTCGTCCGCCGGCTCGCCGTGAGCGTGGCCGCCGGACTCGTCCGCCGTCAGCTCGTGGAGGCCGGATCTGATGTGCTCGTGGTCGTGTCGTTCCACGCCGAGCATGTAGAGCCCGACCTGTTTCTCGGTGAGGCCGCGCACGTCGTCGAACCTGGCCACGAGGCGGCCGTCCTTGATGACGAGGAGCCGGTCGGCCAGGGTGAGCAGCTCGGAGAGGTCGGCGGACACCAGGAGGACGGCGGCCCCCGCGTCCCTGGCCTCGATGATGCGCTCGTACATGAACCGCATCGCGCCGATGTCGACACCCCGGGTGACCTGGGCCGCGACCAGCAGACGCGGCGCGGCGGACAGCTCCCGGGCCACGACGACCTTCTGCATGTTGCCGCCGGACAGCGACCTGACGGGAACCGACGCGTCGGGCGTGCGGATCGCGTAGTCCTTGATCAGCCGGTCGGCGTGGGCCCGCACGCCGCGTAACCGCAGCCATCCCCGGCGGGCGATGGGGGGCCTGTGGTGCCGGTCGACGATGAGGTTGTCCGCGATCGACTCGTCGAGCGCCGCACCGTTGTGGAGCCGGTCCTCCGGCACGTAGCCGACGCCTGCCCTGCGGTGGCCCGCCACGTCCAGCCCCGCCGTACTGGTCCCGTTGGCGTGGATCTCGCCGGAGGTCGGGCGGCGCAGGCCGGTGAGGATCTCGGCGAGCTCGCTCTGGCCGTTGCCCTCGATGCCCGCGAGCCCCACGATCTCCCCGGCGGCGACGTCGAATTCAAGGCCGTGCAGGGCCTGGCCTCCGGACGCCGCCCGATAGTCCAGGCCGCGGACCCGCAACGTCACGCCCCGCGGGGTGGCCGCGGGCTTGGTCACCTCCAGGGAGAAATCACGCCCGACCATCATGGAGGCCAGTGATCGGTCCGTCGCGTCGGCGGTGTCGACCGTGCCGACGAGGGAGCCCGCGCGCATCACGCTGACCCGATCACTGATCTCACGCACCTCTCGGAGCTTGTGCGAGATGAACAGCACCGTCATCCCGCCGTCACGCAGTCGGCGAACGGACGCGAAGAGGTCCTCGGTCTCCTGCGGAGTGAGCACCGAGGTCGGCTCGTCCAGGATGAGGACGCGGGCTCCGCGATGCAGCGCCTTGAGGATCTCCGCGCGCTGCCGCATCCCGACGGACACCTCGTCGATGCGCGCCCTCGGGTCGACGGCGAGCCCGGACTGCTCCGCGAGCGCGGCCGTCTTCTCGACGGCGGCCTTCGCGTCCACCCGGCCGGCGCGGCCGGGCTCGACGCCGAGCACCACGTTCTCGGCGACCGTGAACGACGGCACCAGCATGAGGTTCTGGTGCACCATGCCCACGCCGAGCCCGATGGCCGAGCTCGGGGTTGCGAGGACGCGACGCCGGCCGCCGATCAGGATCTCGCCGGAGCTCGGCTGCTCCAGCCCGTAGAAGAGCTTCATCAGCGTCGACTTGCCCGCGCCGTTCTCTCCCACGATCGCCCGGATCTCACCCGCCGCCACCGACAGGTCGACGCCGCGTACCGCTCGAACGCCGTTCGCGTATGTCTTGGTGAGTGCCTCGGCGGCGATGGCCGAACCGGCCGCGTCCGTTGATTGCGTCATCGCTTCGCTTTGTCCTAGAAGCCTGGGAGCCAAGAAGCCTGCGGGCCTGGGGCTTGGGGAGCCTGGCTTGGGGAGCCTGGGGGCTTGGGGAGCCTGAATGTCCCGGAGCCTAGAAGGCGGTCGGCACCTTGGCGGCGCCTGCCTTGACCTGGGCCGCGGTCTCCTGGAGCTCGGTGCGGACCTGCTCGGGCACCAGCTGCTTGAAGTGGTCGTCGTCCACGTAACCGACGGCGTCCTGTTCGAGGCCGACGGAGTCGATCGCGCCGTACTTGAGCGACTTCGACTGCTCCTGCTGCGCGGCCTTGTACAGCGCGTTCCCGACGTTCTTGAGGATGGAGGTGATCACGGTGTCCCGCTGCGCCGGGTCGGTGAGGGTCTGGTACTGGTCCGAGTCGATGCCGAACGAGTAGCGCTTGGCGGCCACGGCGGACTCGAAGACGCCGAGGCCGGAGAGCCCAGCGACGGGCCACACGAGGGCCGCGCCCTGGCCGTACATGGCCGTGCTGATCTCCTTGCCCTTGGCCGGGTCGCCGAACGGCTTGTCACCGCCGACGTACTGCACCAGCACGTTGGACTCCTTGCCGCCGGCCGCGCTGAAGCCCGCCTTGAAGCCGACGACGAAGTCCTCGATGACCGGGATCTTCACTCCGCCGATCACGCCGACCTTCGATGCCGACTCGGCGCCCTTCAGCGTTTTCCCGTCCACGAGCTTCTGGGCGAGGAACCCGGCGAGGTAGGCGCCTTCGTTCTGCTTGAAGGTGACCGAGTAGACGTTCGCGCACTTGTTGGAACAGGTGCCGTTCGCGCCGGTGTAGTCGACCGGAGCGTCGAACACCCAGAACTTCTTGTCGGGGTACTGCGGGGCCAGCTTCCCGATGTAGTCGGTGACGTCGAACGTGCCGGCGGCGAGGATGTCGTAGTCGTCTCCCGCCGCGGCGTCCTCGAAGCCCGGCTCCCACTTCGTGCGGTCGGAGCCGAGCTCGACCACCTTGAGCTCATAACCGAGGTCTTTCTGCGCCCGCTGGAGGCCCTCGTAGGCCGAGTCGAAGAACGACTTGTCGCCGAGCCCGCCGTTGATCACCAGTTTGATGCGTGGCTTTCCGGCGCTCGGGCTCTGACTCTGGCTCGCCTGTTCGTTTCCGCCGTCCGAACCGCCGCATGCGGCCGTGACGAACACGCTCGCGACTATCAGCGCGGCGAACTTCCTCGAAAGCATCATGGGGGCCTCATTTCGGGAGCGCTGTGGGGTTGCGCTCGACAGTAAGTTATGCAAAACGTTTTGGCTACGGGCTGAATGTTGCCATTGGGTTTCATGTCCGGAAACAGAAGTATGCCGCTGACCTGCGCGACCACGTCAGCCGGCGATCAGCGCGGCGGCCCCGATGTCCACCATCCGGCGGAAGCCGGTCTCACGCTCCTCGGGCGACATGGACTCACCCGTCCGCACATGGTCGCTGACGGTGAGGATCGCCAGCGCCTCGCCGCCTTCCGCGTCCGCCACCGCGTACAGCCCGGCCGCCTCCATCTCCACCGCGAGCGTCCCCCGCCGTTCCAGCGCGTCGAAGACGCCCGGGCGGTCCAGGTAGAAGTGGTCGCTGGTCAACACCGGCCCGACGTGCACGCCGCCCGGCCACCCCGCCGCGGCGTCCACCGCCGCCCGCAGCAGCGCGTACGACGGGGCGAGCGACAACGTGACTCCGTCGACCAGCTGTCGGCTGACGCTGGAGTCCGTGTGCGCCGCCGACGCGATCACCACGTCCTGTACGGACACCGTCGCCGGGATGGCGCCCGCCGTACCGACCCGGACGATGCGGCGCACCCTGTAGTGCCGGAACAGCTCCGTCGCGTAGATCGACATGGACGGGATGCCCATGCCCGAGGCGAGGACCGACATCGGCACACCGTTGTGGAGCCCGGTGTAACCGAGGATGCCCCGGATCTCCGTGACCAGCCTCGCGTCCTGGAGGAACGACTCCGCGATGTGCCTCGCCCGCCGAGGATCCCCCGGCATCAGGACGAGCGGCGCGATCTCGCCGGGAGCGGCGCCGATGTGCGGCGTGGCCATCACAAATCCCCTCCGGACAGCCAGCGCACCAGCCGGTCCCACAGCTCGGCGTAGCCGGGCCACGCCAGGAAGTCCGGCGGAGCCCAGTGGGGCGCCACGTCGGAGGTGAACGCCGCCGCCCGCCCCGCGCCGTAGCCGCCCACGACGAGGAGCGGATGCCCGCCGCACTCGGCGAGCAGCGACGCCCCCGGCTTGGCCGTCACCTCGTTGAGACCGAGCAGGGCGGGCCAGGTCGTGTCCAGCTCACTGACCACCGC
>JBIOWF010000076.1:0-2885 GCA_044868295.1 Microtetraspora sp.
CGCGATCGTACCCGGGCGCGGGCGGTGCTCGCCGCGGCCGGTCCGGCGTTCAGCCGGGGACCTCATGCCTGAGACCGTGACCTGACGATGTTTGCTTCCATTCGATCCCGTGCCATCGTGATCGCGCTGCTGACCGTCGGCTCGATCTACTTCCTCTTCCCCCGAACCGTCACCCTGCGCGTGCGCGGGCCGGACGGGGTCATGCACGACGATACCGTCACCCGGGTTCCGCTCAAGCGCGGCCTGGATCTGCAGGGCGGCATGCACCTCGCCCTGGAGCTCGACCAGTCCAAGCAGGTCTCCGCCGATCCCAAGAAGGACCTCGATCTGGCGCTCACCGTCCTGCGGAAGCGGATCGACGAGTTCGGCGTCGAGGAGCCGGTGGTCCAGAAGGCCGGCGACTCCCGCATCGTGGTGGAGCTGGCCGGCATCACCGACCCCGCCCGCGCCAAGTCGATCGTGCAGCGCAGCGCCTTCCTCGAGTTCCGGATCACCAACAAGACCAATGCGCTCGAGAAGGCGATTCCCGCCATGGACCGCACCCTCCGGGGCCTGGGCGTGAGGGGGGACACCGGCGCCGCCGGAGCGCCGTCGGCCGTGGAGCAGCTCCTGGGCGGCGACTCGGCCAAGAAGGCCGCCAAACCCGACAGCGCCGCGGCCGACACCACCCGGGCCGACACGGCCAAAGGGGTCGGCGGGGTTCTCGCGGGGCTCATCCAACCGGCCGGCGCCGTAGCGGGGACGGCCACGCCCGGCGAGTACGCCGTGCCCGAGACCGCGTTCCCGCGCGTAGACAGCCTGATCAACATCCCCGCCGTCGCCCGGCAGCTTCCGCGCGGCGTGGTGCTGCGCTGGGCGTCGGCACCCACCAGTGTGGGCGTCCAGCAGTACCGGTTCCTCTACGCGCTCGACGACCGGCCGATCGTGACCGGCAGCAATCTGGAGGATGCCAACGCCCAGCTCGACCAGCTCACCCAGGGCGCGATCGTCACCTTCCAGCTCGACCGCGCCGGCGGCCGGAAGTTCGGGGAGGAGACCGGCCGGCATGTGGGCGATTACATGGCGATCCTGCTCGACGGCCGGGTGCAGGGGCGCCCGCCGGTCATCCAGAGCCGGATCGGCCGCAACGGGCAGATCACCCTCGGCAACAAGAGCCTGCAGGAGGCGCAGGACCTGGCCCTCACCCTCAAGGCCGGCGCGCTGCCGATCCCGCTCAAGATCGTCGAGGAGCGGCAGGTGGGCGCGAGCCTCGGCAGCGACTCCATTCGCGACGGGATCACCGCGGGCATCGTAGGAACCGCGATGGTCATCCTCATCATGCTGGTGTTCTACCGGCTGAGCGGCGTGCTCGCCGTCGTCGCCCTCGGCCTCTACATCCTGTTCACCCTCGGCGGCCTCTCGATGATCAACGCGACGCTCACGCTGCCGGGCCTCGCGGGGATCGTGCTGTCGGTCGGCATTGCGGTGGACGCCAACGTGCTGATCTTCGAGCGCATCCGCGAGGAGCTGCTGCATGGGAAGACCGTTCGGCTGGCGGTGGATGAGGGGTTCAAGCACGCCATGAACGCCATCATCGACTCCAACGTCAGCACGGTGCTGACAGCGCTGTTCCTGTTCCAGTTCGGCACCGGGCCGGTGAAGGGGTTCGCCGTCACCCTCATCATGGGCATCATCGCGTCGATGATCACCGCGGTGTTCGTGACCCGCACCTTCTTCATGCTGTGGCTGAACCGCCGTCCGACCATGTCCACCCTGAGCATCTGACATGCTGAGACTCTTCGCGAACGCCAAGTACGATTTCATCGCTGTACGGCACTACGCCTACGCGCTCACCGCGCTGTTCATCGTCCCGGGTTTGCTGTTCCTGCTGATCCGCGGGCTGAACTACAGCGTCGAGTTCACCGGCGGCACGCTGGTGCAGGTGCAGAGCAAGAAGCCCGTGGACGTCGGCTCCCTTCGCACCGGGCTCGACCGCGAGGGCCTCCACGGCGCGGAGATCCAGAACTTCGGCGGCCCCAACGAGTTCGTGGTGCGCGCCCGGGTGGCCAAGCAGGGTACCGACGCCAACGACACCCAGGCCGCGGCCAACGCGGTGAATCAGGCGCTCGGCGTCGTGCTCGGCGCCGACAACTTCACCATCGTCCGCACCGAGGCGGTCGGCCCCAAGGTCGGCGGCGAGCTCCGGCAGAAGGCCTTCCTCGCCATCTTCCTCTCGTTCTTCGCGGTGCTGGCGTATCTCGCCTATCGCTTCGAGTGGCGGTTCGGCCTGGCGGCGGTCATCGCCACGGCGCACGACATCATCACGACGATCGCGTTCATCGCGATGTTGAAGCTCGAGGTGAGCCTGACCGTGGTGGCGGCGGTGCTCTCGATGGTGGGATATTCGCTCAACGACACGATCATCATTTTCGACCGCGTACGCGAGAACTTGCGGAAGTTCAAGAAGGAGAGCTTCGAGCAGATCCTCAACCGCTCGATCAACGAGACTCTGCCGCGCAGCGTGCTGACGCACGGAACCACCCTCTCCTCCCTGACCGCGCTCGCCATCTTCGGCGGCGAGGTGATCCGTCCCTTCGCGCTGGTCATGTTCTTCGGCGTGTTCACCGGCACGTTCTCGTCGATCTACATCGCCTCGCCGGTCCTCATGGCCATCGAGAAGCGCTGGCCCGGACAGCTCGCCCGGGGCCACCTGGCGCCGAGTCCGGCCGCACAACCGGTGGCCGGTGGGCGAAAGACGGCGCCCGTGGGGTAAGGAAGTCGCAGGTCGTATGTCGTAGGTCGTAAGCAGGGATCTTTACGACCTACGACTTACGACTTACGACCTGTGACACCCCCCAAATGCTAACCGACACCCACTGCCACCTCGCCGATCCCGCCTACGACCC
>JBIOWF010000077.1:0-2180 GCA_044868295.1 Microtetraspora sp.
GCCCTTCGATGTTGGGTGTTCTCATCCCTTTCCTCCTGCCGGTTTATCCCGGCGCACCACCACGACGGTCTTCAGCCAACGCAGCACAGGGAGGTTTGACGCCTGCCCCCGAAGGCCGACGCCGGAGGGCCATCAGTCATGGCGGTAGGGACCGCCCTTGCGGGCGGCCCCCCGCACAGATCCCAGCGTGCGGGACTACCGCACTGGGCTCCTGCCTCAGGTGCGAGCGTTGAAGCGCACGGAGGGGTGGGGGTGCAGGATGCGGGCGGGTGGGAGCCATCGGTCGGCGAGACGGTCGATCCGGGCCCAGTTGACGCGGGTTCGCTGGCTGCGGCGCCGGAGCGCCCGGTGCCAGTGCCGTTTCACCTGGGCACGGAACGCCGTTATCGCGTCGATGTTGCCGGGTACGGCGTAGTAGGCGAAGTGTCCTCGCACCACGCTTGCCAGCCATTGCCCCTGCTCGGGGACGGGCGAATGCCAGCGTCGCTTCAACTGGTCCTTGACCTGTCGGAGCTTGGCCCGCAGCCGTTTCGTGATCGTGATGCGCCTGAGCCAGAAGCGCCCGTCCTGGGTCTTCCCACAGATGTGGGTGAACCCCAGGAAATCGAACGTCTCCGGCTTCCCGAGGCCCCGTCTCGACCGGTGTTGAGCCGCGAAGCGGCCGAACTCGATCAGGCGGGTCTTGTCGGGGTGCAGCTCCAGACCGAACCTGGCGAACCGCTCGCGCAGGTCATGCAGGAACTGTTTAGCGTCACCAAGATGCTCGAACCCGGCGACAAAGTCATCGGCGAACCTCACGACGATCATGTCGCCGCGGGCGTGCCGGTTCCTCCACTGCCGGGCCCACCGGTCCAACACGTAGTGGAGGTAGACGTTGGCGAGCAGCGGCGACACCGATGCCCCCTGCGGCGACCCCTCTATCGTCTCGAACCAGTTCCCGTCCTCGATGACCCCTGCCCTCAGCCACTTGGCGATGAGACGCAGGACCCGCTTGTCCGCAATCCGATGCTCGAGAAACCTCTGCAACCAGCCGTGATCAAGGCTGGAAAAGAAGTCGCGGATGTCCGCGTCGAGCACCCAGTTCACCTTCAGCCTTGAGATCCCGACCGCCAACGCGTCGAGCGCGTCATGGGGACCGCGCCCCGGCCGGAACCCATAGGAGAAGCCACAGAAGTCCGCCTCGTAGACAGCATTGAGCACCTCGACGACGGCCCGCTGGACGATCTTGTCCTCCAGCGCAGCGATGCCGAGCGGCCGCAACCGCCCGTCCGCCTTCGGGATGTACACCCTGCGAGACGGCCTGGCCCGGAAAGCGCCACTGTGAACCCGTCGGTGCAAGTCCCGCAGATGGTCCTCCAGGCCCACTCCGTAGGCTCCCCAGGTCACCCCGTCCACCCCGGTTGCCGCCCTCGGGTTGATCGCCCAGTAGGCCGCTCGGAGGCGGTCGACGTCGACATGGTGCAGCAGAGCCGTGAACCGCGCCTCTTTGTCCCTTCGTGCTACCTCACGCACACGGTCCAGCCCGCTTGGCACGCCCACTCCGGCACTGCGTCCGGGACGTGTTGAGCTGTCCGTGTTCCCCTTGGCCGTACCCCTTCCCTCCCCTGCCTCCGCCGCCGCTGATGCGGCCTTGTTCGGCCGGTTCGTCGGTACTATGGGCACGTCTGACTTCCCATGCTCGTTCATCTCAGGCGTACGGCCTCAGCCTTCCCTGAGCGGCCCGCCCGGTGATCAGCCCGGCGGGCAAGCATGGGACCTCCCGGTTCTCGCGCATGGAGGTTCCGTACATGCACTGGTTCTTGGACCGCGCGGGGTCCGCCGACAGCTCGCGATAACGCTGTCGACGATGTGGCCTTCCGATCATGGAGACGACGTCGGCACCCCGATTGCCATGATTACGCGGCTCGATAGCCAGGCCTGCACGTGCCGCTACCGACGCTTCGCCGTCGCCCTCGCGGACGCCGACGCACGGCTCGCGGTCATCGTGGTTCGCTACTCCTTCGATGTAGGGCTCTCTCATCCCCACCTCCATGCCGGTTTTGATCCCGGCGCACCTCCATCTCTAGCACGGCACCACATCGGCTGACTCGACCTTCTACATCGACTCCTCCTCTGTGTTCGTGGCGCACAGTCATCCGCGTACCGCACCAGGCGGTAGTTGGCGAGCCCGTGGCGGCGCC
>JBIOWF010000078.1:0-3846 GCA_044868295.1 Microtetraspora sp.
CGCGGCTGCGCTCGTGCCGAGTGCGCGGCGAGGAGGTCGTGGTGGAGGCGACCGCGGAGGTCAGCCTGCTCGGGCGCACGGTGCGGGTGCCGGCCCGGGCCCGCGCCGGACCGGATCCCGGGTCCTCAACGCACCAGCCAGTCGAGGAGCAGCGCACCGCCGTCCTTGTCGAGGGGGTGGTTGCCGTTCCCGCACTTGGGTGACTGCAAGCACGACGGGCAGCCGCTCTCGCAGCCGCAGCCGCGGATGGCGTCCCGGATGGCCCGCAACCAGGCCTCGGCGGCCTCGTGCCCGCGAGCGGCGAACCCGGCCCCCGCCCGGGTGGCCTCGTAGGCGAACACGGCGCCGGTTCCGGCTCGCCGACCGAGCGCGGGTCGTGGTCCGCCCCTCCGGCACCGAGCCAATGCTCATGGGCTACCTGGAGGTGGTGGTGCCGGTCGAGGGGGCCCCTCAGGGGCCAGGACGCCGTCGACACCGCCCGTATCGCCGCCGCCGGCCGGCTGGACGCGATCCGCGCCGACCTTGCCCGCGCGACGGGGCTTGGCCAAGGCGCGGCACCAGGTTTCGGCCACTTCGTCACAGAGGGCTCCAAATGAGTGCAAACCGAATGAGATGGCGTTGACGCGAGGCGGCGCGCGTGACTACTCTCACGAATTGAACCGCTTCAATCGACCGGTTGACCCCTTTGGGGCCAGTTCGAATGCGTTCGTGCTAGGTCACCTCCGCATGTGCCGACCGACCTCTCTTCAGGCAGGAAGACGCACGTGAACCTGTTCGGAGCCAAGACCAGATGGCCGGGGCGGACCACCGCCCTGTCGGTCATCGCCCTCGCATCGCTCAGTCCACTTGCGACGGGATCAGTCGCCGACGCCGCCCTACCGGAAGACCCCTGCGCAACGGTGCCGTGGATGGACGCCACCAAGACGGCAGATCAGCGCGCCCGAGCGCTGCTCGACGCCTCCTCGCTCGACCAGAAGCTCCGATGGCTGAACGAACAGGCCGCGAACGACCCGACCCGCACGGTGTTCGCGAGGCAGCGCCCACGAAACATCCCGGCGACGGTACCCATCGACCAGACCCCGTTCACCATGCCGGCCCAGGTGCCCTGCACTCCCGCCATTGCGTACGCCGACGGGCCGCAGAACGTCAACGCGGGCGCGGGCAACACCTACTTCCCCGCGCCGATCGCCCAGGCAGCCGCCTGGAGCACTGAGCTGGCGTTCACCAAGGGCGCCGCCCAGGCGGACGAGGCATGGTTGAAGTCTCGAAACGTCCTGTTGGCCCCGGCTGTCGCCAGTGGCCGCGACCCCCGCAACGGTCGGACCTCTGAGTACCTCGGAGAAGACGCCCTCCTCGGCGGCATGATCGCTGCGGCCGGGTCGCGTGGCATCACGAGTAACCCGGCGCGTCCCGTGGAGGCCCAGCTCAAGCACTTCGTCGGGAACGAGCAGGAGCTGGACCGCCAGCTCAGTTCCTCCAACGTCGACCAACGGACGCTACGCGAGATCTACACCCTCCCGTTCGAGATCGGGATCGACCGGGGGAACATCGGCAGCCTGATGTGCGGGTTCAACCAGCTGAGCTCGGACTGGACCTGTGGCAGCGACACCCTGCTGCGTCGAATCCTGAAGAGCGAGATCGGCTTCAAGGGATTCGTCATGACCGACTTCGGCTCGACCCACCAGCACAACATTCCTGCGTCGTCGCTGCGCGCCGGTCTCGACCAGGAACTCAATGCCTGGCGCGAGTGGACCCCGCAGATCATCAAGGACCAGATCGCCGCAGGTCTCATCACGGAGGCCGACGTCGACGACGCAGCGCTGCGCGTGGTCCGCTCTCACATCAGCGCCGGGCTGTTCGACGTGCCGAAGCCCGCGGTAGCGGAGCCTGTCGTGACCAACGCCGAGCACAAGGCCATCTCCCGAGAGGTTGCCGAGAACGGCTCCGTCCTTCTGAAGAACGCCGGAGGGACTCTGCCGCTCTCGGGAGCCGGCAAGATGATTGCGGTGATCGGGCCCACCGCGGCGCAGACTGCCGTCACCGGAGACGTCGACGCCTCCAGCGTGTGCACCTACGGCACAGGCAACGCCAGCGCGTGCTCCGCATCCGTGGTCGCCCCGCTCGACGGCATCACCACGCGCGCCGCGGCCGACGGGGGAACGGTCATCTACGACAACGGCAGTGATCTCGTTGCCGCCGCCGCCGCGGCCAAGAGCGCCGACGTCGCGGTGGTCTTCGGCTACTACAAGGAAGGAGAGTTCACCGACCGCACCAACATCTCGCTGGACGGCAACGGTGATGCGCTCGTGAGCGCCGTCGCGGCGGCCAACCCGAACACGGTGGTGGTGCTGCAGACCGGTGGTCCAGTGGAAATGCCTTGGATCGGCTCGGTGAAGGGCGTGCTGGAAACCTGGTACGCCGGCGAGCAGATGGGCCCCGCGATCGCCGCGCTGCTCTTCGGAGACGCCAACCCCAGCGGGAAGCTTCCCATGACCTTCCCCATGAAGATGGCCGACCTCCCGACAGCCGGCTCGCCCAGGCAGTACCCGGGCACGTTCAGCGACGGCTCGAGGGCTCGCCCACCGGGTTCCTTGGAGATCCGTCAGGTGGCGTACAGCGAGGGCCTCGAGGTCGGCTACCGCTGGTATGAGAACCAGAAGATCGAACCGCTGTTCCCGTTCGGCTACGGGCTCTCCTACAGCTCGTTCGACTACAGCAAGCTCCAGGTCACCCCCACCACCACAGACGGGAAGAAGGAGATCCGGATCCGCTTCAAGCTGCGCAACAACGGTGACACCGAGGGCACCGAGGTGGCGCAGGCGTACGTGCGACTCCCGTCAGCCACCGGTGAGCCGTCGAAGCGACTCGTCGGATGGAAGCGGGTGACCCTTGCGCCGGGCGAGACCGAGCACGTCCAGATCACCTTGTCGCCCCAGGACCTCAGCGACCTCCACCTGCTGGAGTACTGGGAGACCTCGGCCGAGGCGTGGAGGACGGCGCCCGGCACGTACGGGATCAGCGTGGGAGGTTCCTTCGACACGTCGATATCCGACGTGTTCACCATCCATTGAGTGCATCCAGAGAGCACGATTCCGCCATCACCGGCTCCGGGACGCCTGGGAGGAGTCCACGGATGCTGGACGTAGCCCAGCGAGCTGGTGTCGCTCTGGGGACGGTCTCCAACGCCTCGACCGTCCAGACACAGTGTCCCCGAGACCCTTGCCCACGTTCATTCCGTCATGGAGGAGCTCGGCTTCGTGGTCGACGGTCGGGCCCGTACCCTGGCCGCAGGAACCAGCAGCAGCACGGTTGGCTTCGTCATCGTGGACCTGACCAACCGTTCTTCCTCGACATGGCGCGGTGCTGAGCAGGAGGCCGAAGAGCACGGGCTGAACGTGCTCCTCGCCAACGTGGACATGCGGCCGGCCAAGCAGGACTCCTACCTGCAGCTCTTCGAGGAGGAGCGCGTGGCCGGCCTCTTGGTGGCGCCTCTTCCGGACATGGCAGACGCACCGCTTCAACGACCTGGCGGCGGACCCACGGTGGTGCTGAACGTCGACTTCGCCGGCAACCGCTGCAGTGGCCGAGCGTCGAGCCGCTGTCCCGGAGGGTCTGACGGGCCAACCTCCCGGGCGGCATGAGAGCGGGTGCGCGACCCGGCCCTCAGCACGGCAGGCCGGCCCGTCTGCCGCCCTTCACGCACCAGCCGCGGCCAGCCACGCGGCTGCGCTCGTGCCGAGTGCGCGGCGAGGAGGTCGTGGTGGAGGCGACCGCGGAGGTCAGCCTGCTCGGGCGCACGGTGCGGGTGCCGGCCCGGGCCCGCGCCGGACCGGATCCCGGGTCCTC
>JBIOWF010000079.1:0-16528 GCA_044868295.1 Microtetraspora sp.
GCGAGGTCACGAGCATCTTCGGAAACCGTGGATCAGGGGCAGCCCAGCGCCCGGTACTCCCACCCCTCCGAACGCCAGGTGTCCGCGTCCAGCGCGTGCCGGCCGTCCACGATTCGCGAGTGCCGGACCACCTGCGCCAGCGCCGCGGGCTGGACCTCGCGGAATTCGGCCCACTCCGTGAGCAGGACCACAACGTCGGCATCACGGGCCACGTCCAACGCGCTGGTGCCGTATCTGAGCTCCGGGTAGGCGCGGCGCGCGTTGTCCAGCGCGGCCGGGTCGTACACCCGGACGTTGGCTCCCAGACCGTGCATGGTCCGGGCCACATCCAGTGCCGGAGCATCCCGGATGTCGTCGGAGTTGGGCTTGAAGGCCGCGCCGAGGCAGGCGATGTTCTTGCCTGCGAGTTGGCCACCGAGCAGTTCCCGGACCAGGTCGATGGTCCGGGAGCGGCGGCGCCGGTTGATGGCGTCGACCTCGCGGAGGAAGGAAACGGCCTGGCCGACGCCGATCTCCTCGGCTCGGTGCGCGAAGGCGCGGATGTCCTTGGGCAGGCAGCCGCCGCCGAAGCCCAGGCCGGGCTGGAGGAATTTGCCGCCGATCCGGTCGTCGTGGGCGAGGGCTTTCGCCAGATCGCGGACGTCGGCCCCGGTGGCCTCGCAGACCTCGGCCATGGCGTTGATGTAGGAGATCTTGGTGGCCAGGAACGAGTTGGCGGCCACCTTGACCAACTCCGCGGTGGCCAGATCGGTGACCACCACCGGGGTCCCGAGATCGAGGATCGGCCGGAACGCCGCGGCCAGCCGTTCGTACGCCCAGTCCGAGGTGACGCCGAACACGAGCCGGTCGGGCCGGAGCGTGTCGTCGACGGCGAAACCCTCCCGCAGGAACTCGGGGTTCCAGGCCAGCTCCACGTCCTCTCCGGCCGGGGCCAGCTCGCGCAGCAGGCCGACCAGGCGGGCGGCGGTGCTCACCGGCACGGTCGACTTGCCGGCGACGAGGCAGCGCCGGGTGAGGTGGGGAGCCAGGCCGCGTACGGCGGCCTCGACGTAACTCAGGTCGCAGGCGTCCGAGCCCGGCTGCTGTGGGGTGCCGACGCAGACGAAGTGAACGTCGCCGTGCTCGGCGGCCTCCGCGTAGGAGGTGGTGAACCGGAGCCGGCCCGATGCCAGAGCCTTGTCCAGCAGCTCAGGTAGGCCTGGCTCGAAGAACGGTAACTCCCCGGACTGCAGCTTTTCGACCTTCCTCCTGTCCACGTCGAGGCCGACCACGTCATAGCCCAGGGACGCCATGCAGACCGCGTGCGTCGCCCCGAGGTAGCCGGTTCCGATCACAGTCAGCCGCGGGAGCTCGGCTTCGCCCATGTCCGTGTTTCCTATCTACTCGTCCTAGAGCCCCTGCTCAGGAGCAGACACCTTTTTTGGTGAGCATGCCGCCGGTGACCTTGTTATCACAGGCGATCACGTTTCCGCCGACCGTGTCGTTGACGCCGACGCCGCCGGAATTGCCAAGATCGATGATGTTGGCCCGGAACACATTGTTCGTGCCCCAGCCGTCCACGATCTCGTGTGTCTGGAAGCCGTCCGCGTTGGTGTTGCTTCCGGTGTTGCCCTCGATGAGGTAGCCATTGCCCTTGACGTCGACCCAGGAATCGTTGTGCTTGGAACCGGCGAGGCCGGAACCGTCGAAGACGTTGCCGATGATGCGGCCGTCGGAGGTGGCCTCCTTGATGTCGATCGCCTCGGCGGTGGACCGGATGACGTTGCCGCGCACGATGTTGCGGTCGCTGTGGTCCATCTCCCCGCCGGAGAAGGCGGCCCAGTTGCTTTCGGCGGTGCCGAGGTAGACGCCCTCGCCGAACTTCTCGCGCCGCAGGCCGGTCGCGTAGATCATGCAGTACTGGACCGTGTTGTCACTGCTGAAGTTGCGCAGGTGGATCGCCTCGTCCCCGATGTGGTGGACGGTCAGCCCCTGAATGATCGTCTTGCTGGTCCGGTCGGCCATCACGCCCTTCTGGCTGTTGCGGACGGTGAAGCCGACCAGCCGCCAGTGACTGACTTCGCTGAGGTGGAAGGCGTAGCCCTTCTTGACCCCCCCGCCGTCGATGATCGCCTCGGGCGGGCCGCAGAGGAAGATCGGTTCGCTCTCCGTCCCCGAGATCGTCGCGACGAATCTGCCCACGTAGACGCCCGGCTCAAGTTTGATCACTGTGCCGGGCTCGACCGCCGCCAGCGCCTTGGCGAGCTCACCGGCGTCACCGACGGTCACCGTCGCCTCAGGGCAGTCGATCATTCCCGCACCGGTGGGTACGGCGATGTCGGGCGGCTCCTGCGACGGCGTGAACGCTTCCACCTCGTCCTTCTCCTCCTCCACCTGCGAGGTCGGCGTGCCCCCACCGCCCGGCCAGACGTCCTCGCTCTCGGGGCCCTGGTCGCCTGCTCCGCCGAACAATCCACGCAGCACCACCATGAGGAGCACCGTGACGGCCGACCCGATCAGCAGCCCCACCAGAAGCTTCTTGTCGATTTCCAAGCGCATCGCTCAGCTCCTCTCCGCCACGGTCGCCGTGGCCGCGGTCGCCAGGGGCCGGCCCGGAAGCTCTGCCAGCGGCGCCTGTCTCTCGTATGGATGGATGATTCGCCGGCCGATCCGTGGGCCCCCGGAGCCCAGCGCCCGGAACGCCGAGATCACGATCAGGACGAAGACGCCCAGCCAGATCAGGTTCATCGGCTTGGCGATCCGCTTCGCCATCGTCCAGAAGCCGACCGTGTTCTGCCAGCCGTTGGTGTTGTTGTTCGACACGGTCACGGTTCCGCTCGCCCGGCCGGTGTCGATCGCGCTGCGACCGGCGCCGCCCAGGGTGTTGCCGGTGATCCGGGTGCCCTTGGCCGCACCGAGCAGCGAGATCGCGTGACGTGACGCGGACTGCACCGTGTTGCCGGAGATGGTGGCCTCGGAGCCGCGCAGGTAGATCGCGGTCTGGGTGCCGGTCACGATGTTGCCGCTGATCTGGGCCGAGCGCGCCCCGTCACGGAGTGCGATCCCCTGGCTGCGCTGGCCGGTGAGACGGTTGCCGGAGATCTGGACCTCGGTGGCGTCCTTGCTCACCACGATGCCCATCTCCCCGCCGATGACCTCGCTGGTCTGCACCGCGAGTTTCACCCCGCCCTGGATCTCCACTCCATAGCGGCCGTTGTCCCGCGCCACGCTGCTGATCACCGAGCTGCCGCCGAAACTGCGCAGCGACTCTCCGGACGCCGACGGCCCCCGAGCCAGCGGCAGGCCGCTGAGAGTGAAGCCGTTGCCGCCGTTGCGCTCGGCCGTTGAACCGGTGATGGTCACGTTCTGCGTCGCCCGCGACAGGACGAACCCGTCTCCCCGGCTGTCGGCCACCGTGGTGTTCTCGATGGTGGCGTTGCGCGCGAACCGGTGGAGCAGCACGCCGTTCACCAGACTGCCGGCGATCGAGACGTTGGTGATCCGGGTCTCGTTCGAGGCCGTGATGAAGACGCCGTACGCGTTTCCAGTGATCGTGGTGTCGCTGATGTGGCCCGTGACCAGATTGGCTTCGGGCAGCTGATAGCTGACCTTCGCACGGCCCTTTCCATCGGTGATCTCGATCTGGTCATCGCCGCCCCCGCTCGGCACGAGGGTGCCGTCGGGCATGAGCACCTGTTGCCCGGGGACAGCGGAAACCGTCTGCTGCCGGGAGGCGGTGGCGGGGACCCGCTCAGCGGTCTGTGTGGGCCGGTCGCTGCCGGTCAATGCCAGCCCGCCGGTCGGGCCGCTCCAGAAGCCGAGATGCTGCACCACCGCGTGGCTCATCTTGAGCTCCCCGCCGATCACGCGCAGGTAGGCGCGCCCGTCGGAGACCTTGACGTCCGCCGTCCTGGCCCGTGGATCCCAGCTCGTGATCCGCACCGGGTTCTGCGCCGAACCATTGACCCGGATTCTCGCGCCGAAGCCCACGATCGAGACGAACGTGCCGGGCTCACTGCGCATCCGGATCACCAGCGGTCCGGTCGCGTTCTGGAGCACCAGTTTGGCTCCGGGACCGACGAATACATTGATGCCGAGCACGTAGGAGCCGTCCGACTGCTTCTGGAACTCCTCCAGGCCCAGGCGTTCCAAGTCGGTGACCCGGTACGGCTCTCGGCGCGACGGCAGTACGAGCGTCTGCCCGTTGGCCGAGCTGGAGATGTGCGGCCGGCGGGCCGCCACGGCGGGGGGCCCGCCCCGCGCCACCGCCGAGGCCAGCGTCGCGCGGGTCTGCATGATCCGCAGATTCTCCTGGTCGACCAGGGTCGACTGTTGCTGCGCGTCGGCCTGGGACACCTCGTTCACGCCCGGAGCCGGTTCCGGCCCCTTGATATACGCGAGGTACGTCCAGGTGCCGGCCGCGGAGAGGCCCAGCACCAGCGCCATGAGGAAAGCGCGGCCTCTTCGGCGTGGCGAGTCACTCATCCGCCGCCGCCTACTGTCGGGCTCAGAGCGGTGGCACCGGGACGCGACGGCTGCCGCTGCCTCGCGGCCACCCCCACGGCATGCCTTGAGTGGCCCGGCTCTTCCGGAACCCTGCTTCTCAGCAGGAGGGCGGGCCGCTCGGTGAGCGGCTGCTGGAGCTCGTAGGGGTGGCGGATCTTGCCGCGACGGCGCAGCCGATCCATGGCGGAGCGGGACCGGATCGCCGATATGATCATCAGGAGGATCACTCCGGCCCAGATGATGTTCATAGGCTTGACGTAGCGCTTGGCCTTGACCCAGAACGACGACGTGTCTTTCCACTGGTCTGTGTCGTTGTGGTGTGTGTTCACCTTGTCGGCCGCCCGTGCGCTGCTGATCGCGCTGGTCCCCGATCCGGTGATCGTGTTCCGGGTGATCTCGGTGTCTCCCGCGTCGCCCACGACGGTGATGCCGTGGGCTTTGGCCTGTTGGGCTGTCGTGATCGTGTTCCCGACGATCGTCGCGGCGGAGCCGCGCAGATAGATCCCGGTGACGGTCCCCTTGATCGTGTTGCCCGCCACATGAGCGTCGATCGCCCCGTCGCGCAACGCGATCGCCTGGCGCCGCTGGCCGGTCAGCTTGTTGCCGGAGATCTGCACCCCGGCGGCGCCGTCCCGGACCACGATGCCCATGTCGCCACCGATGATCTGGCTGGTCTGTACGGCCAGCCGGCTGCCGCCGAGCACCTCGATGCCGTACCTGCCATTGTCGCGGGCGATGCTGCGGTTGACCGAGCTGTCCCCGTAGACGGCCAGTGACTCGCCGCTCGCGGACGGACCGTCCGCGAGCGCGCGACCGTTGAGTGTGAAGCCGTTGCGCCCGTTCCGCTCGGCCAGACAGTCGGTGACCCGTACTTTCTCGGTGGCCCGTGACAATACGAAGCCATCGCCGCCGCTGCCGATCACCTTGGTTCGCTCGATGGTCGCGTTCCTGGCGAACCGGTGCATGAACACGCCGTGCACCAGGCTGTTGACGATCTTGTTGTCAATGATCTGCGTCTGGTTCGAGCCGGAGACGAAGAGTCCGTAGGCGTCGCCGCGGATGACACTGTTCTGGATCGTTCCAGACACAAGCTCGTCAGCCAGCACATGCGAGGCGGTGCCGGGGCCGACCGGAATGGTCTCCACGTCGCCGAAGTTGGTCCCGCCCTGCCCGGAATCGGCCTTCTCCAGCCGGTTCAGCTTGTCCTGATGACGCTGCTCTTTGGTCCGGTGCCGGTAGACGCTGGCCGGCCGCTCGGTGCCGGTGAGCGCGACGCCCCCGGTACGGCCGCTCCAGAAGCCGAGGTCGGAGATCTGCGCGTAGGTCATCTTGAACTCGCCCCCGACCGCCCGGATGTAGGCGCGGCCATCGGCTGTGGTGAGGTCCGGTGACTGGCTCCGCACATCCCAGCTGGTGATCTGCACAGGTTTCTGGCGGGTGCCGTTGATCTCGATGTCGCCGCCGAATCCGATGATCGAGCTGAATGAGCCGGGCAGGCTGCCCATCCGCAACACCAGTGGACCGCGTAATCGCAGGCGCGCCCCGTCCGCCACGAAGACGTGGATGCCGAGCAGGTAGGAGCCGTCCCTCAGTCTGCGCAAGTAGCGGCCGTTCTCGACGGCCATCAGGTCCTTGAGGGTGTATGGGGCCTCGGTATTGCGCGCGGGCAGCACCAGCGTCCTGCCGTGAGCCGACGCGAAGACCTGAGGCTGCTTGCGCTGGGCGGCCACGACGCCGCCGGTCTGCAGCAGGGCCGTGAGCGCCGCGCGGGTCTGGAGGATCCGCTGATCCTCCATGTCCACCAGGCTCGCCTGGGCCTCGGCGTCGGCCTCCGAAACCGTGGCGGCACCGGGGTCCGGGGCCACGGTCCTCGCCGCGGGGGACGGGGAGGGGGCCGCGTTCGCCGGACCGGCGCCCAGCCCGAACGCCAGCATCAGCGCGGCGCCGGTGGCGGTGGCGAAGGTCACGGTGCGGGCCATCTCAGCCCACGCCCTTGAGGGTGGCTGCGGTCTGGCCTGCCCCGCCGACCTGGGTGGCGGTCCGGGTCAGCCATCCCTGCTTGTTCATCGTGCAGAACGCGTACAGTTTGATCGGCAGCGCGATCATGATCACTACCAGGCAGAGGAGCGGCAGCAGAAGGATCTCCCCGGGATGGCGGCGCAGGTGCGACCAGCCGCGGATGCCCCGGCCGAGGAGCAGCCAGCCGACGGCGAGCCCGATGCCCCACGTGGTGAGCTCCAGCCTGCTGAAGATCAGGTAGGCGAGCGTGACGCCCATGGTCACCGGGGTGAGCAGAATCTGCAGCACGGTCACCTTTGTGACCAGCGGGGTCTTCCACAGCCACCCCTTCCACAGCGCGGTCAAGTAGCAGCGATAGGAGTTGCGGCTCCACCGGACCCGCTGCTTGACGAAGGCGCTGAAGGAGGCGGGGAACATCGAGACGGCCCGCGCGGAGGACTGGTGCACGGTCTTGTACCCGGAAGCGAGGACCAGCCAGGTGAGCCGGCCGTCATCGCCGGCGATGCATCGGCGGCCAAGGAAGAACTCGTTCTCCAGGTTCGACACGACCGGGAGGATGGCCGCGCGGCGGTATGCGGCGGTCCGGCCGGACAGGCAGGCCACCCCGCCCCTGCTGCCCATCGCCGGCACGTAGTCGTAGTAGCGGAGGTTGACCAGCCAGTCGGCGATGCGCCGCCACACGCTGGTCGTCCGCTGGTACACGTTCTGCTGGGTGCCGACACCGCCGACCGCGGGGTCCTCGAAGGGCATCTGCACAGCGGCCAGCAGCCCGGGCTGCCACCAGGTGTCGGAGTCCGCGAAGACCACGATTTCACCACGGGCGGCCCGGATGCCCACTCCCAGCGCGGAGCGCTTTCCCGCGTGCTCATACACCAGGACCCGCAGCCGAGGGTCGGCCACCTGACTGAGCTTGGCATGGCATTCGGCGTCACCGACGTCCACAACGATGATCACTTCGGACGGGTCCTGGGCCAGCCAGCTGGACAGGCAGCGGACCAGGATCTCGGCGTCCTCCCGATAGGACGGGACCACTACGGAGACTGTGGTCCGGTATCCGTTCACAACCGGTTTGGCCAGCCGGGACAGCACGACCCGATAAATCCACAGGCCCCAGACGAGGATGCCCGCCAGGCCCAACGGGATCAGGTCCCGCCAGGTCCCGTTCGCGCTGGAGCGGACGAACCATTCATAGACGGCATCAGACCAATCCGAAATAGATAACACGGACCCCTCCACGGGCGGATTGTCCATAAATGCCCCACACGCGGCCCCCGAGTAAGCGAACATCTCGATGGACCGATGCAGAAGCTACCGTAGGTGCCACATGCGTTCCAAATCATCACAGAAGTTACATCCGTTACAGGACCGATGAAGTTCTCGCAGCACCGGGACCAGGGCGATGAGCTGGTGGAAACGTCGGTAATAGAGGGTGACGTCGAGGTATCGTCACGGAACAACAGCGGGTGATCGGCTTGACGAAGAGAAAATTCGACACGCCGACCAGAACGGGAAACTCCATGGCCATTGCCCAGCTTTGGTATTGACTCCAGAGCTAACGGCCGCCATCCAAGATCATCACCCGACAGAACTCGACTGTGACGCGTCAGAATTCAACGTCTCACCACAACGGGATTCGACGAACCGGCGTAATGGAATTCGACCTGGCGGCGTAAACAGACTCCGATTGTGCGATCCTCTCGGCTCGCCGATCCGCGAGCTCCGGTCCCATGGCCCGTCCCCATGACCGAGCTCCATCCCATGAGCGGTGTAATGGGGTTGCAAGCGGGGCGTAAGGTGCAGGTGAGACACTCGGGGCGTTCCCTCAGGAGGCTCCCCGTGCGTCGCGTCATTCCCCTCGCTCTCGCCCTCGTGTTCGTCCTCGCATTCGGCTCGGCCACGGCCGCGCAGGCCGCGGCCCGGCCCTGCAAGGCGGGCAGCGGGCCCAACCTGCGAGGCAAGGACTTCACCAACGGCGCGGCACTGCCGCCGTACAGCCTGCGATGTGCGGACCTCACCGGGGCGAAGCTCGACGAGGTCGACCTGACGCAGAAGGACCTGTCTGGGGCGATCCTGCGGAACGCCTCACTCAAGGAGGCCGACCTCACCCAGGCTCACCTCGACTACGCGGACCTGCGAGGGGCCGACTTCACGAGCGCCGACCTCGGGCAGCTCCAGGCCAAGCACGCGAACCTGCGCGGCGCGATCCTCGCCGACGCGGAGGCCGCCCAGGCCGATTTCGCCCATGCCGACCTGACCGGCGCCATCCTCAGCAGGGCGCTGCTGACCGCGGCGACCTTCACCGACGCCAAGCTCGTGGACGCCGATCTCACCGAAGCCTCGCTCGGCCAGATCAAGGCGCGGACCGCCGACTTCACCAGGGCCAAGATGAAGGAGGCCGGTCTGGTCCAGGCACAACTGCAGCACGTGGTGTTCAAGGACGCCGACCTGCGCGAGGTCAAGTTCACCCAGGCGGACCTCCAGGGAGCCGACTTCACCGGGGCCAACCTCGAGCAAGCGTCGTTCCTCCAGGCCGACGACGTGAATATCAGCGGATCCCGGGGCACGCCGGTCGACATTCCGGACGACGCCGTCCAAGGCGACCCCGCGACGACGGACCGCGAAACCGAGCCCGCGACGACGGACCGCGCGGACGAGCCCGCGTCCGAGCAGTCTCCGGCGCCAGCGTCGACGTCCACGAAGGGCATTTCGGCCGGGCTGATCCTGGTCATCGTCAGCGGGCTCGGCCTGAGCCTCACCCTGCTCATCTGGGGGATCACGCACCGGCGCAGGGAGCGCGCCTTGGCGTCCTTCGCGATGGCGCGCCACGCGGCGGAGGAGTCCGTGACCCGGCTCGGCGAGGAGATCGACCAACTCGATTTCGAGTTCAAGATCAACCAGATGAGCGATGGGCCCAGCCACGACTGGCGGGCGGCGCTGGACGCCTACGAGGCGGCCAAGCAGGCCCTCATCATCGCCCGGACGCCGCACGACCTGCATGCGGCCGCGTCAGCCGTAAAGCATGGGCGGCACGCTCTCCACCAGGTCCGCACCCGGCGGAGATAGCTCAGATCCCGGCGGTGAGCGGCGACATCAGGCGGCGGGCCGCCTCGGTGACGGAGCCGGACAGCGACGGGTAGACGGCGAAGGTGTGGGCGAGCTGGTCGACCGTCAGCCGGTGCTGGACCGCCACCGACAGGGCCAGGATGAGCTCCGACGCACGTGGCGCCACCACGACGCCGCCGAGCACGATGCCGGTGTTCGGGCGGCAGAACAGCTTGACGAAGCCGTCGTTGAAGCCCTGCATCTTGGCCCGGGCGTTGGTGGCCAGGGGCAGCTTGACGACGTTGGCCTCGATCTCGCCGTTCTCGATCTGCTTCTGCGAGACGCCGACGGCCGCGATCTCCGGGTCGGTGAAGATGTTGGAGGCGACCGTCGCCAGCCTGATGGGCTGCACGGCCTCGCCCAGGGCGTGCCAGACGGCGATCCGGCCCTGCATGGCGGCGACGGAGGCGAGCATCAGCACGCCGGTGCAGTCTCCCGCGGCGTAGACGCCGGGCGCGGACGTCCTGGAGACCTTGTCGACCTCGACGAAGCCACCTCTGTCGAGGCGGACGCCGTTGTCCTCCAGGCCTATCCCGGCCGTGTTGGGGATCATTCCGACGGTCATGAGGCAGTGGGTGCCCTCGGCGGTCCGGCCGTCCTCCAGCGTGACGACGACACCGTCCTCGGTGCGCTTCACGGAGGCGGCGCGGGATCGGCCCATGACGTTCATGCCGCGACGCCGGTAGACCTCTTCGAGAACCTCGGCCGCGTCCGCGTCCTCGTTCGGCATCATGCGGTCGCGGGACGAGACCAGCGTCACCTCGGAGCCGAGCGAGCGGTACGCACCGGCGAACTCGGCGCCCGTCACGCCGGAGCCGACCACGATGAGGTGCTCCGGCAGCTCCCGCAGGTCGTACATCTGCCGCCAGGTGAGGATGCGTTCCCCGTCGGGCTCGGCGCCGGGCAGCACGCGCGGGGTGGCGCCGGTGGCCACGATCACCACGTCGGCCCGGATCGTCCGGTCGCCCGCGCGCACCACCTGGGGGTCGACGAGACGGCCCTTGGCGTTGATCACGTCGACGCCCTCGGCGGCCAGTCGCGCCGCGATGTCGGCCGACTGGGCTCTCGCGAGCTCCTTCACGCGGCTGTTCACCAGGCACATGTCTATCGTCACGCAGCCGACGTCGCCGTCGGGGCCGCCGTCGAAATTGACGCCCAGAGAGGGGGCGTCGAGCAGCGCCTGTTTACGGACGGAGGTGGCGATCAGCGTCTTGGACGGGACGCAGTCGGTGAGCACGCACGCGCCGCCCGGCCCCTCCTCCTCGACCACGGTGACCTGTGCTCCCAGCTGCGCGGCGACCAGCGCGGCCTCGTACCCGCCGGGACCACCACCAATGAT
This sequence comes from Microtetraspora sp., assembly GCA_044868295.1. Taxonomy (GTDB): domain Bacteria; phylum Actinomycetota; class Actinomycetes; order Streptosporangiales; family Streptosporangiaceae; genus JBIOWF01. Next base: position 10,946 of record JBIOWF010000079.1, read on the forward strand.
CACTATCCTCGTCACGTGGCCTATTGTCCCGCATGGCACGTCTCCCCACTTATCAGGGGCATACGCAACGGGACAATTACGGTGTTTTCCCACGGCAGGGCCCTCGAGATCTTCGAGCTCAGCTCATGTGGCGGGATCTTGGTTTAGGCTTGCTTGCCGTGCATGCCTACGCGGCCTACGCCAGCAACATGGATCCCAAGCAGATGGCTGAGCGAGCCCCGCACTCGCCAGTGCGCGGCACCGGGTGGCTCTCGGGCTGGCGGCTGACGTTCGGCGGGGAGGACGTCGGCTGGGAGGGCGCCCTCGCCACCGTCGTCGAAGATCCGGACGATCAGGTCTTCGTCGTGCTCTACGACGTGCCCGAGTGGGACGAGGCCTCCCTCGACCAGTGGACGGGCACCGAGCTGGGCTTCTACCGCAAGGTACGGCTCCGCGTGGCGACGCTTGAGGGCGACGTGCTGGCCTGGTTCTACGTCCTCGACTCCTATGAGGGAGGGCTGCCGTCGGCGCGCTATCTCGGCATCATCGCCGACGCCGCCGAGAAGGCGGGTGCTCCGGACGACTACGTGAAGAGCCTGCGTGGCCGCCCCTGCAAGTCTCTCGGCGACTGACCACCGGAGTCGGGCGAGTCTCAGGTGAACATTTCGCTGCCTGGATGCCCCCAGGTCGTGTTTTATAAATCAAGCCCTGCTGCGCGACGCCCAGATCGGCGCTCGCGACGGGCAGCATTTGCCGTCCAGGGCGTGCTGTACGGCATCAAGCCCGTCGTGATAGCGATCATCTTCTGGGCGCTGCTCTCGTCGTCCGGACGGCCCTGAAGACCGTCTTCCTGTGGGCGATCGCCCTGTCCGCCCTCGGCGCCTACCTGCTCGGCGTCGACGAGTTGCTGCTGCTCGTCGCGGGCGGCGCCCTCACCGTCGCCGTACGGCTGGCGCGCTCCCGCCGAGGCCCGGCCGGCGGGATTCAGGCGCTGGTCGCCTGGCCCCTCACCGCGCTGAGCTTCCATAATTCGGGCGTCCAGGATTCGGGCGACCTGCTGCGGCTCTTCCTCACCATGCTGAAGATCGCATCGGTGCTGTACGGAAGTGGCTACGTCCTGCTCGCGTTCCTCCGGACCGATTTCGTCGAACGGCTGCACTGGATCACCCAGTCGCAGTTGACCGACGCGATCGCGATCGGCCAGGTCACACCGGGCCCTGTCTTCACGACGGCGACCTTCGTCGGCTACCTCGTCTCCGGCGTTCCCGGTGCGGTGGTCGCGACCGTGGCCATCTTCCTGCCATCATTCCTGCTGGTCGGCCTGCTCACCAAGGTGACCGACAAGATCCGCTCGAAGGAGTGGTCGAGCGCCCTGCTCGACGGGGTGAACGCGACGGCGCTCGCTCTGATGGCCGGTGTGACGGTCCAGCTGGGCCGGACATCGCTGATCGACTGGCTGACGTTCGGGCTTTTCGCGACGGCCGTACTGGCGCTATGGAGAACTTCGCTAAATTCCGCCTGGTTGATTCTGGCAGGTGGCGTGGCGGGGGTGCTTCATGCGCTTCTGTACCCTCAGTAACCGTGACCATCGACGCATACGCGCAGGCGGCAGAGGCCGCGACCACCCTGAAGAGCCTAACCGGCATCGGGTCCTTCGACGTCGCCCTCGTCATGGGTTCGGGCTGGGTGCCGGCCGCCGACGCGATCGGCGAGACCATCACCGAGTTCCCCGTGACGAAGCTGCCCGGCTTCGCGCCACCCGCCGTCGCCGGCCACGCGGGCACGGTCCGCGCCGTCCGGACCGAGTCGGGCCTGCACGCCCTGATCCTCCTGGGGCGCACGCACCTCTACGAGGGCCGCGGGGTCGAGCCGGTCGTCCACGGTGTCCGTACGGCTGTCGCGGCCGGGGTGCGCACGGTGGTCCTGACCAACGCGGCGGGCGGCCTGCGCCCGGAGACCCAGAACGTCGGCGACCCGGTCCTGATCAGCGACCACATCAACATGACCGGCGACAACCCGATCAGCGGTGCGACCTTCGTCGACCTCACCGACGTCTACACGCCGCGGCTGCGCGAGCTCGCGCGCGAGGTGGACCCCTCGCTGGCGGAGGGCGTCTACGCGGCGTTCCGCGGCCCGACGTACGAGACGCCGGCCGAGATCCGCATGCTGCGCGCGATCGGCGCCGACCTGGTCGGCATGTCCACCGCGCTGGAGGCGATCGCGGCCCGGGAGGGCGGCGCGGACGTGCTCGGCATCTCCCTGGTCACCAACCCCGGCGCGGGCCTGGCCGGCGAGCCGCTCAACCACGAGGAGGTCCTCGAGGTCGGCCGCGCCACCGCCCAGCGCATGGGCGCCCTCCTCGCCAAGGTCGTCAACAAGCTCTGACTTCGGGTCGATCACCGCAGCCGTGATTCCTGGGAGAACGACATGACCTCTATTGATCTCGTACGGCTGGCGCACGAGTGGCTCGCCCAGGACCCCGATCCGGAGACCCGCGCCGAGCTGACGGCGATCCTGGACCGCGAGGATGTCGCCGAGCTGGCGGACCGTTTCGGAGCGAAGCTCGAGTTCGGTACGGCGGGGCTGCGCGGCGAGCTCGGCGCGGGCCCGAACCGGATGAACCGGGTCACCGTCATGCGCGCCGCCGCCGGTCTGGCCCGCGTCCTGGGGCCGGGGAAGCACGTGGTGATCGGCTATGACGCGCGCCGCAACTCGCAGGTGTTCGCATTTGACACGGCCTGGGTGCTGACGGGCGCGGGCCTGCGCGCCTCCGTCATGGAGGACCGGTGGCCGACCCCGGTGCTGGCCTTCGCGGTGCGCCACCTCGACGCGGACGCGGGAGTCATGGTCACCGCGTCGCACAACCCGCCCCGCGACAACGGCTACAAGGTCTACTGGGGGGACGGCGCGCAGATCGTGCCGCCGATCGACAGCGAGATCTCCCGGGCCATCGACTCCGTCGGCCGCGTGGACGACCTCCCGTTGGGCGACGGCTGGTACGAGCTCCGGCACTCGGCGATCGTGGAGCCCTATCTGAGGGCCGTGACGGCCCTGCCCATCGGTGACGCCCGCGAGCTGACCATCGCCTACACGCCGCTGCACGGCGTCGGCGCGGCCGTCCTGTCCGAGGCATTCGTCAGGGCCGGTTTCGAAGCTCCGACGATGGTCCGCCGGCAGGCGACACCCGACCCGGACTTCCCGACGGTGTCGTTCCCGAACCCCGAGGAACCGGGCGCGATGGACCTCGCCCTCGACCTCGCCGCCCAGATCGACGCGGACATCGTGCTGGCGAACGACCCCGACGCCGACCGGTGCGCCGTGGGGGCCCGGCTTCCCGGCGGTGGCTATCGCATGCTGACCGGCGACGAGGTCGGCGGCCTGCTGGCCGAACACATCCTGCGCCACACCTCGGGCGACGACCGCCTCGTGGCCACCACGATCGTGTCCTCGTCACTGCTAGGCAGGATCGCCGCCGAGTACGGCGTGCGCCACGCGGAGACCCTCACCGGCTTCAAATGGATCATGAAGGCCGGGCCAGGTCTGATCTTCGGATACGAGGAGGCGCTGGGCTACAGCGTCGGCTCGGACGCCGGGCTGCCCGTCCACGACAAGGACGGGATCGGCGCGGCGCTCACCATCGCGGGCCTGGCCGCCCAGGCGAGACGGGACGGCAGGACGCTGCTCGATCTGCTCGACGACCAGGCCCGCCGCTACGGCCTGCACGCGACCAGCCAGCTCTCCGTGCGGGTGGAGGACCTGTCGCTGATCGCGGGAGCCATGGAGCGGCTGCGCGCGACTCCCCCCGTGGAGCCGGCGGGCCGCAAGGTCGAGTCGGCCGAGGACCTGTCCCAAGGCGCGGGCGGCCTGCCGCCGACCGACGGCCTCCGCTACCGCCTGGCCGGCGGCGCCCGCGTCGTCGTACGCCCCAGCGGCACCGAGCCCAAGCTCAAGTGCTACCTGGAGGTCGTCATCCCCGTCACCGGCGACGTCGCCAACGCCAGAGCGCAAGCCGTACAGGACCTGGACGCCCTCAAACAGGACCTCGCCACCGCCCTCGGCCTGTAACCCAGCGGAGCCCGGCCGACCGCACCCCCTCCACGACTACACAAGGCCGTTTCGTCCATCGACATACCTGAACAAAATAGGTGATCGAAAAGGCTTGTGTAGTCGAAAGTGGCGGCCGCCCAGGCTTCGGGTGCCGGCGAGTGCGGCTTTAAGGCGCGGGGGGTGCGTATGAGTGGTCGCTCACGCGTGTAGGGGGAGTTCGACGGTGGCCACCGTGGGGCCTCCGTGGGGGCTGTCGATCGTCAAACGACCGTCGACGGTGCCCAGCCGCTCGGTCAGCCCCGCCAGGCCTCCGTTCGGCCGGACGTGCCCGCCGCCCGCTCCGTCGTCGTGGACGACGATCGCGAGCGTGCCGCCGTGCGAGGTGACCGTGACCGTGGCCTGCCGCGCCCCGCTGTGCTTGGCCACGTTGGCCAGCAGTTCGGCGGTACAGAAGTAGGCGATGCTCTCGATCGCCGGCGACGGCCGCCGTGGCAGCGTCACATTCAGCCGTACGGGCACGGGACCGGATGCCGCGAGGGTCGTCAGAGCAGCGTCGAGACCGTTGTCCAGGATCGGCGGATGGATCCCGCGCACGAGGCTGCGCAGTTCGACGAGCGCGTCCTTGGCGTTCTGGTGTGCCCCGCTGATGAGCCCGGTCAGCGCCGGATCGTCCGTGGCCTGCCCGGCGAGCCGTTCCTTGGCCGCGCCCAGGTGCATGGCCAGGGTCACCAGCCGAACCTGGGCACCGTCGTGCAGGTCGCGCTCCATCCGGCGGAGCCGATCGGCCGCGTCCTCCACGGCATGCGCGCGGGTCTCCTCAAGGTGACGAATACGCCGCGAGGAGGCGGTCGGCCCGAGCAGCAGCCGCAGCAGAGCCATGTCCAGCAGGAGCAGGAGCCGGACGGCCCATGGTCCGGCCATCAGGAGCGCGACCCCCAGCACGGGGTTGAGGAAGGGCCGAGCCGAGCCGGAGAAGGGGGCATGTGCATCCCCGATCAGGATCGCCGACGGGTAGGTCGGCCCCACCATCGGCCTCCACAGCGGATGACTCAGATATGCGAGGCCGTGTACCCAGGTGATCACGACGGCCGCGGCTTGGGCTGCGGCGAGTGGGCCTTTTAGGAACAGGTACACCAGCGCCCGCCAGGCGGCGGCATCGCGCAGATTCGAGGTGACCCACCCGATGACGCCGCGCTGCCCCTGGACGGCCTCGGGGGGTGTGACCATGACACCGAGCAGACGGGCCGCCAGCCAGCGGTGGACGGCTCCCAGCCGCAACGCCCCCGTCAATGCGACGGCGAGCAACACCAGGCCGAACGAGGCAAGGCTCAAAACGACGCCGCCGACCGTCGTGAGATAGGTGTAGAAGAAGCCCGCCACCGCGATCGGCAGAGCCACCACGACGTACCCCAGCTCTGCCAGAGCGCGCCGGTTCCATGGTGACCACCGCACGATGTTCACAACTGTCAACTCCTCGTCTCACCAGCGTTGATCAGTGTGCGGCACGCTCACGGCACGCACCACCCAGCCGGCAAACCGGTCAGGCAGGCGAGGGCG
>JBIOWF010000080.1:0-10208 GCA_044868295.1 Microtetraspora sp.
CACCGCGCTGGTGCTGCTCATGGCTCCGGGCCTCGCATTGTTCTACGGGGGCATGACCAGGGCCAAGAGCGTCCTGAACATGATGATGATGTCTTTCGTCAGCATCATCACCGTCACTCTCGCCTGGGTGCTGTACGGGCACTCGCTTGCCTTCAGCGTCGCGGGGAACGAAACGGTCAACAAGTTCATCGGCGGCTTTGACAACATCGGACTCAAGGGTCTGTTCAACACCGCATACACGGGGCTTATCGCGGACAAGGCCGGCGACGCCGCCACCATTGCCGACAACTTCCCCAACCTGGTGTTCTCAGCCTTCGAGTTGACCTTCGCCATCATCACCGTGGCGCTGATCAGCGGTGCGATCGCGGACCGTGCCAAGTTCGGCGCGTGGGTGGTGTTCACCATCGCCTGGGCGACCCTGGTGTACTTCCCCGTCGCTCACTGGGTCTGGGGCGGTGGCTGGTTGTTCAGCCTCGGCATCGAGGACTTCGCCGGCGGCACCGTGGTTCACATCAACGCCGGTGCGGCGGGCCTGGCCCTGGCGTACGTGCTCGGCAAGCGGTCCGGCTGGCGTAAGGAGCCGATGCGGCCGCACAACCTCACCCTGGTGCTTCTCGGCGCCGGTCTCCTGTGGTTCGGCTGGTTCGGCTTCATCGCCGGCTCCGAGCTCGCGGTCGACCAGACAGCGGGTCTGGCGTTCATGAACACCCAGGTCGCGACCGCCGCGGCGGCCGGTGCCTGGATCCTCGTCGAGAAGTTCCGCGACGGCCACTCCACCACCCTCGGCGTCGCCTCCGGCGCGGTCGCCGGTCTGGTCGCGATCACCCCGGCGGCCGGTTTCGTCGACCCCTGGGTCGCCGTCATCCTCGGTGCCATCGCCGGCGCGATCTGCGCGTACGCGGTGGGCCTGAAGTACAAGCTCGGCTTCGACGACTCGCTCGACGTGGTCGGCGTGCACCTGGTCGGCGGTGTGATCGGCGCGATCTCGCTCGGCTTCATCGCCGCCTACCCGTTCCTGCCGCAGCAGAGCATGGGCCTCTTCTACGGCGGCGGGTTCAAGCAGCTCGGCCTCCAGGTGCTCGGGCCGGTCGTCGTCGGCGGCTACTCGTTCATCGTGTCCTGGATCCTTGGAAAGATCATCGACAAGACGATGGGCTTCCGGGTCACGCATGAGGACGAGGTCACCGGCATCGACATCACCACCCACGCCGAGACCGGCTACGACCTCGGCACCATCCACTCCTCGGGTGTGAGCTCCCTCAACGGTCCGGTTCCCGCTGAGGCCAAGAAGGTGGACGCATGAAACTCATCACGGCAGTGATCAAGCCGTTCAAGCTCGACGACGTCAAGGCGGCGCTGGAGCAGTTCGGCATCAAGGGCATGACGGTCAGCGAGGCCAGCGGCTACGGCCGTCAGCGCGGCCACACCGAGGTCTACCGCGGCGCCGAGTACCAGGTCGACCTGGTGCCCAAGGTCCGTCTTGAGGTGCTGGCCGAGGAGGACGACGCCGAGGACGTCATCGACGTCATCGTCAAGGCGGCGCAGACCGGCAAGATCGGCGACGGCAAGGTCTGGTCCGTCCCTGTGGACACGGTAGTCCGGGTCCGCACGGGAGAGCGCGGGCCGGAGGCGCTGTAACCGGATGATGAGAGGGGAAGCTCGCTCGTTCGCCGCGGCCCGCAAGGAGCGGGCCGCGGACATCGACAGATGGCTCACGGATCTGTTCCGTACGGCGTGCGCGCAGCCGTACGCCCGTGAAGGACGGAACGGACCGGGGGGCAAGAGCGGGCTCCTGGAGGAGCGTGGTGCCGCCGGTCCCAACGGGTCCGGCGGCGTCGCGCTCGTCGCCGTCGGAAGCCTGGGGCGGGGTGAGCTCGCGCCTGGCAGCGACCTCGATCTCGTCCTGCTGCACAGCGGCCGGGACGACGTCGGGCGGATCGCGGACCGCATCTGGTATCCGATCTGGGATTCCGGCGTCGGGCTCGACCATTCCGTGCGCACCGTGGACGAGGCCGCCAAGGTGGCGCGTGATGACCTCAAGGCGGTTCTCGGGCTGATCCAGGCCAGGCACGTCATCGGTGACCCGGAGCTGACCAGGGCCGTCCGTGAGGCCGTGCTGGCCGAATGGCGAGCCGATTCCCGCCGGCGGCTGGGCGAGCTCAGGGACGCGGCGGACAAGCGGGCCGAGTCCAGCGGCGAGCTGTCCTTCCTGCTGGAGCCCGATCTCAAGGACGCCAGGGGCGGGCTGCGCGACGTCCAGGCGATGCAGGCCGTGGCCGCCGCCTGGGTCGCCTCGGCCCCCGGGCCGCGGGTGCGCGAGGCCTACGAACTTCTACTGGACATCCGCCACGGCCTGCACCTGGTCACCGCACGCGGCGCCGACCGCCTGGTGCTGCAGGAGCAGGACGCCGTGGCCGGGACACTCGGTCTGCTCGACGCCGAGGCGCTGATGCGCCGCCTGGCCGAGGCCGGGCGGACGATCTCCCACTCCTTCGACGCCACCTGGCGCACGGTCGACCGGCTGTTGTCCGGTCCCGCCCCCAGGGGCAGGCGGCCGCTGGCCGACGGCGTCGTCGAACACGGCGGCGAGGTCGTCCTCGCCCGCGGTGTCACCCCCCGAAACGACCCGGTCCTCGTGCTCCGGGCGGCCGCGGCCGCCGCCGAGGCCGGGCTGCCGATGGCGCCCGCCACCGTCTCGACACTCGCCACCCAGTCGCCGCCGATGCCCGTGCCGTGGCCTGAAGAGGCACGTGGCGCGCTCGTGGCCCTGCTCGGCGCGGGGCGTGCCGCCGTACCCGTGTGGGAGGAGCTGGACCAGGCGGGCATCCTGGTGCGCCTGATCCCCGACTGGGAGCGCGTACGGCACCGCCCGCAGCGCAACCCGGTCCACCGGTACACGGTCGACCGGCATCTGATCGAGGCCGCCGCCGGGGCGGCGTCGTTCACGCGCGAGGTCTCCCGGCCCGACCTGCTGCTGATCTCCGCCCTGCTGCACGACATCGGGAAGGGCTGGCCCGGCGACCATTCGACGACCGGCGAGGTCGTGGCGCGGGACATCGGCACCCGGATCGGCCTGCCCGCGGCCGACGTGGACATCCTGGCCACGGTCGTCCGCCACCATCTGCTGCTGCCGGAGACCGCGACGCGACGCGACCTGGACGACCCGGTGACCATCTCCCGGGTGGCCGACGCCGTCGGGTCCCGCGAGGTGCTGGAGCTGCTGGCCGCGCTCGCCGTGGCCGACGGCAACGCCACAGGTCCGGCCGCGTGGAACACCTGGAAGGCGTCCCTGGTCTCCGACCTGGTGAGGCGGGTCAGGTCCGTGCTGTCCGGCACGCCGCCGACGCCCGCGCCCGTCCTGTCGAGCGAGCAGGCGGCGCTCGCGCGCCACGGCGGCGGCGCCGTACGGGTCAACGGCGGCGCGGTGACCGTGGTCGCGCCGGACCGGCCTGACCTGCTGTGGCGGGCCGCCGGGGTGCTGGCCGCGCACCGGATGGTGGTGCGTTCTGCGTCGGCCGCGTCCGCCGCGTCCACAGCGGTGATCGAGTTCGTCGTGGTGCCCGAATACGGGTCGCCGCCCGACCCCGCGACGCTGGAGGCGGACCTGCGCCTGGTGCTCGCCGGCCGTCTCGACATCGAGCAGCGGCTCGCCCGGCGGACGAGGTCGCTCCGGCCGCCGCGAGTTCCTGTGGCGCCGCCCAAGGTCACCCTGGTCGACGACGCTTCGAACACGGCGACCGTGGTCGAGGTCCGCGCCCACGACCGGCCCGGCCTGCTCTGGAAGATCGGACGGGCGTTCGGTGAATGCGGTCTTGACGTGAGGGCTGCTCGCGTGGAGACTCTCGGCGCGGAGGCGGTCGACGTTTTCTACGTTGTGGACCGGGCCGGGCGGCCGATCACCGACGACCAGCAGCGGGTTCAGGTGAGGGAGCATGTCCTCGCCGCGCTCCGCTGATTTGGCGTCGGCCACCTCACCTATTTGTAACAATTGGGTCCATTGGCATGCCGAGGGGCGCTGATAGACGTGACCTTGTGGTCGAATTGCCCCCGCTTGTGTAGCAATGTCACTCCATCAAGTCAGGGCCTGTCAGTGAGTGTCTGACAAATGCTGCCCATCGCGAGCAGCGATCTGGGCATCGCCCAGCAGGGCATGATTTGTCGGATGTGATCTGGGGCGACAGTCGAATGGCGGGGCCGGTGCGCAGGGAGCAGTCCAGCGGGGAACGGAAGGGATCGCCGCGTCGGCGAGAAGGCCGACGGGTGATCAGGTGAGTGCGATATGACCGACAAGACCCACGAACCGGCGCGGGCAGGCCGTTTCGCGCTACGTAACTGGCGGGTTCCCACCCGGCTGACGGCCTTGATCCTCGCTCCGACCCTTGTGGGCGTGCTCCTCGCGGGATTGCGGGTCGTCGGCTCGATCGACAGCCTCAACGGCTACGAGCGAACCATCTCCGTCGCGGAATACTCCGTGCATCTGCGGGCGCTGGCCGAGGAGTTGGCGCTGGAGCGGGACCTCATCGTCTGGGGCGGCTCCCGGCGCAAGTTCAACGTGGACGGTAAGACCGAGTTGACCCGTGCCCAGCAGCGGGAGGTGGTCGACCCGTTGCTCCGGCAGGTGACGGCTGACATCAAGAACATCGACTCGGGATTCGGCGTGCGGGCCGTCGAGCAGGCCGAGCATGTCGCCAACCGGGTCGCCAGTCTTGCGGGCATCCGCGCCAACGGCGCCCCGGAAGACTATACAGCGATCATCGCCAACTTGTTGCGATTGAACGACGAACTCGGCTCGCATGACGACGACGCCCAGATCGTCGGTGACGTCCGGGCTCTGGGCGCGCTCGCCCACGCGAAGGAGGAGGTGGCCCTGCAGCGGGCCATGCTCACCAGGGAGCTCCTCGAACGGAGTGAGGTCTTCCTCGCCTACGAACTCAGGGACTTCCTCGCCTCGCAGTCGCGGCAGCAGGGATTCCTCGCCACGTTCTACACCGAGGCGCCACCGGTGGAGAGCAGCCGCCTCGTGACCCTCCTCGGCCTCAAGGACGTCGTGGGCACCGAGCTGACCAAGTCGTGGGCGCTCACGCTGGGTCTCGCGAACGAGTCCCTGAGTCGCAATCCGAACAAGGACGCGACCGTGGAGCAGTGGTTCCAGGACAGCACCAAGACGATCGAGCACATGGCCGTGGTGGAACAGCGCGTGTCCACCATGGTGCAGGAGCGCGGCCAGGAGCTGCAGTCCGCCGAACAGCGCAACGCGCTGATCGCGGGAGGCCTGATCCTCGCCCTCCTGCTCCTGGTCCTCGCCACGACGGTGCTCATCGCGCGGTCGATGGTCCGGCCGCTGCGCCGGCTGCGTGCGGAGGCGCTCGACATCGCCGGCATGCGACTGCCCGAGGTCGTCCGGCAGATGCGTGAGTCGGGCGACCCCGACCACGCGCCTGACGTCCAGCCCATCGGCCTCGGCAGCCACGACGAGATCGGTGAGGTCGCGAAGGCCTTCGACGAGGTTCACCTGCAGGCCATCCGGCTGGCGGCCGAGGAGTCCCGGCTGCGCAACAACGTCAACGCGATGTTCGTGAACCTGTCACGGCGGACCCAGACGCTGGTGGAGCGGCAGATCTCGCTGATCGACGGCCTGGAGCGCGGCGAGCAGGACGGCGGCCGCCTGGCGGACCTCTTCAAGCTCGACCACCTGGCCACCCGCATGCGCCGCAACAGTGAGAACCTGCTGGTCCTCGCCGGGCACGAGCCGGCGCGCAAGCGCAGTCAGCCCGCCCGCCTGGTCGACGTGGTCCGCGCCTCTCTGTCGGAGGTGGAGGACTACGAGCGCGTCACCCTCAGGCTCCACCGCGGCGCCTCCGTCGCCGGACACGCGGCGAACGACGTGGTCCACCTCGTGGCCGAGCTCGTCGAGAACGCCATCGCCTTCTCCCCGCGTAACACCAAGGTCCTGGTGTCGAGCACCCCCATCGAGGGCGGCTCCGTGCTGCTCGCGGTGAGCGACACGGGCATGAGCATGACCCCGGAGGAGCTGATCGAGGCCAACCGGCGGCTCGCGGAGCCTCCCACCGTGGACGTGTCGGTCTCCAGAAGGATGGGCCTGTTCGTGGTCGGCCGGCTCGCGCTCCGGCACGGCATCCGGGTCCAGCTGCGCAAGGGCGACGCCGGTGGCCTGATCGCGATGGTGCTCTTTCCCGCCGGCCTCATCACCAATCCCGATCTGCAGCCACCGACGGGCGCCCCCGGTGGGCAGCAGTCGCTCCCGGCGACGGGCCCCTCACAGGGGAACCTGCCATCGGCTCCCGGCTCGAACGGCTTGCCGACACGCAGGCCGTCCGGGTCGCGGCCGGCATCTGGAACGTTCTCCGCGTTCGGTGCGCCCTCCGAGACCAGCGGTGGTTTCCCGGCGCCGCAGGAAACTTCGGGCGGGTTTTCCGCTTTTGGCTCGCCTTCCGGGTATGCGACCGGCTCCCCGGCGTCCCGGGAGCACTCAGGCGCGTTCGCGCTTCCTCCGTCGGGTCCGGGCGCCGGCTGGGTTCCGGGTCTTCCTGAGCCGGACGCCACCGCGGCGGAGACCACCGCTACTTTCCCCGCCTTCAAGGAGCCCTCGGCCGCGCAACCCGTCTTCACCGAGCACTCGGGGGCGTTCCCGATCAGGAACACCGGCCCCGTCGAGGTGGGGCCGACGCCGGGCGGGCAGGACACTCCGCTGGAACAGGGGGACGAATTCCTGCCGATCTTCGCGTCGGTCGAATCGGCCTGGTTCCGCCGCCCGACGCCGAGTGAGATGAATGGCGCGCCGGGCGCTTCGGAGGCGTCGTCGGCTTCCTCCGCGTCCCCGGAGGTCGCGTCGACCACAGGTCCCGTGGCGATCACGGATGCCGTGAAATCCACGGCCGCCCCGGCGTCCCCGGCTCCCTACACGTCGGCGGCACCCGTCGAGGAGCCGCGCGGCCGGCACGCGGAAAACATCTGGGAGTCCCGGGCGGACAGCGGCTTCCAGGCCGCCGCTGCGGCGAAGGATCCCAGTCTCGGTGGGGTCACGGCCGCGGGTCTGCCGAAGCGGACGCCCAGGGCGAACCTCGTGCCCGGCTCCGTTGGCGCGGCGGGCGCGGCGGCCCCGGCCCCGGCCCCGGCGCCGCGGACGCCGGTGTCGGCTGACCATGTGCGCAACCGCCTGGCCAGCTTCCAGCAAGGTGTACGGCGTGGCCGGGCAGACCTGGCCGAAAACTCAGTCGAAGGGTTGGGTAATGAGGAGGAGAGCTCGTGACTGAGCTGAGTGTCGAAGCACGGCGGTTCGACTGGCTGATCACCGAGTTCGTCAGCGGTACCCCCGGAGTCGCGCATGCCGTCGTCGTGTCGGCAGATGGTCTGCGACTGGCCAACTCCGCGGGTTTCCCGGCGGATCGGGCCGACCAGCTCGCGGCGGTGGCCGCGGGGCTGCTCAGCCTGACCGTGGGCGCGTCACGCGTCTTCGAGGGCGGCGCGGTGACGCAGACCGTCGTCGAGATGCAGCGCGGCCTGCTGCTCGTGATGGCGATCAGCGATGGGTCGTGCCTGACGGTCCTGGCATCCCCGGACTGCGACATGGGCCTGGTGGCCTACCAGATGACCCTGCTCGTCGAGCGGGCGGGTCAGGCGCTGACCCCGGCTCTGCGCGCCGAGCTGCAGACCTCGCGTCGATGACGGTCAGGGGTGATGGGCATGCGACCCGGTGACGGAACAGAGGACGACCCTCTGTTCCGTCCGTACGCCGTCACCGGAGGGCGCTCCCAGCCGCGTTATCACATGGCGATGGAGACGCTCGTATCATCGGTGCCCCTCAGGAGCGATGACTATTCCCTGCTCACCCCCGAACAGGAATCGATCATGCTGCTCTGCCGTTCCGTCCGTTCGGTCGCGGAGATCTCGGCTCTGCTGCGGGTCCCGCTCGGTGTGGCCCGCGTGCTCCTCGCCGATATGGCCGACGAAGGTCTCGTCCGCCTGCATATGCCGCAGCTCAACAAGGGACAGCCAGACCTCAACCTGCTCGAAAGGGTGCTCAGTGGACTACGCAGGCTCTAACCGCGGGTTGGCCTCGACGAAAATCGTCGTCGCGGGCGGGTTCGGCGTGGGCAAGACCACGTTCGTCGGCGCCGTCTCGGAGATCCTCCCGCTCACGACCGAGGCGGTGATGACCGACGCGAGCGCCGGCATCGACGACCTCGGGCTCACGCCGAACAAGACGACGACCACCGTGGCCATGGACTTCGGCCGCCTGTCGCTGGACCAGGACCTGATCCTCTACCTTTTCGGCACACCCGGCCAGCACCGGTTCTGGTTCATGTGGGACGACCTGGTTCGGGGCGCGATCGGAGCGGTCGTGCTGGTGGACAGCCGGCGGCTGGCCGACAGCTTTCCCGCCATCGACTACTTCGAGGAGGCACAGCTTCCGTTCGTGGTGGCGATGAACGGCTGGGAGGGAAGCTTTTCGCACTCCGAGGAAGAGGTGCGGGAGGCGCTCTCCCTCGCTCCGCACGTGCCTGTGGTGCGCACGGACGCGCGCGCCCGTGAGGCGGTCAAGTCGACCCTCATCACCCTGGTGGAGTACGTCCTCACGGTACGTACCGCCTATGGGCGGTCATCCTAGGATGATCCGATCAGTACGGGAGGCGCCGACCCGGCGCCCTCGCCGTGCTGTCCCGGGAAGTCCGGAGCCTCCCGCACGGGCGGATTTGGTAATGAAGATGTCCCAATATTTGCCCTATCGTGCGTATATTAATGTCTCTTTAGTCTATTTGTGCACATGTGTGCGGTTGGCCTCGCTGGTATGGGTGTGCTGCAATTACCCTCGCCTGCAGGACGTCTCTAGCGTCCCCATTGCCACACGCGTGAAGAGACATCCCCCCCTGTGCGCACGTACCGCGAGAGGTTGCGAAGCCTGTGAGGATACAAGATCCCCCGAGTGACCAGAGCCCTGGGACGGGGGCTCCGGCCGTGCACGAATCCAGCTCGGGGAGCGGATTCCTCCTGCGTAACTGGCGGGTGCGGTTCCGGTTGGTCGCGCTGATCCTCGTCCCCACCCTCGCCGCCCTCATGTTCGGTGGCCTGAGCGTGGCCTCGTCGGTCGCCACCGCGGGGGACTACGAGCGGGTCAACGAACTGGCGCAGCTCGTTGACAAGGTGGGCGTGCTCACACACGAACTGCAGACCGAGCGCGATCGGGCCGCCTGGAACGCGACCCTGGGCAGGCCGGCAAAGGGAACAACGGCGGTGCTCACCCAGATCGGAGTCGTGGACAAGGCGTCCACAGAGGTCCGGGGGCTCGCCACGGAACTGAGATCGAGCATCGGCGGTCGCGCCGGGACCGAGATCGAGAACATCATCGGCAGGATCGACAGCATCGAGCCGCTGCGTCAGCAGGCGGTGCGGGGGACGCTGCTGCCGAACGCGGTGATCGTCCAATACTCTTTGGTCATCGATGACCTCCTGACGCTGCAGGACCAGCTGGCCACGGGTAGCCATGCCGACGAGCTCGTCGGCATGGCGGTCACCATGTCCGCGCTCGCCAAGGCCAAGGAGAACGCCTCCATCCAACGCGGCCTGCTTTCCACCGTGCTGCCGGTCGGACGGTTCGAGCAGAATCAGCTGAGGGACTTCCTCGGTGCGCTGTCCCAGCAGGAGAGCGAGCTCAAGATCTTCCGCAAGAACGCGACAAGCGCCGAGCGGGACTACTTCGACTCCACGGTCTCCGGCAGCAAGGTCGACCAGGCGCAGTTCCTCCGTACTCTCGTGCTCGACCGGGCCAGCGCCGGCTTCTCGCTGAAGGATCTCGACCTCACCACTCGCGACGACACCCGCGAGTGGTTCGACGCGATGAGCGAGCCCATCGACCGCATGCGCACGGTCGAGGGAAAGCTCGCCTCCTCCATCGTCACGCGCAGCCAGGCACTGAAGGACGACGAGCAGCAGCGGGCGATCATCGTGGCCTCGGCCGTCGGCGTGGTGCTGCTCGCCGTACTCCTCATCACCATAGGCGTCGCCCGCTCACTGGTCCGCCCCCTTCGACGGCTGCGTACGGAAGCGCTGGAAATCGCCGGCCACCGGCTGCCTGACACGGTCCAGCGCCTGCGCGAGGCCGGAGACGCCGGTCAGAGCCCCGCCATCGTCCCGATCGGCGTGTTCTCCCGCGATGAGGTCGGTGAAGTCGCCCGGGCCTTTGACGAGGT
>JBIOWF010000081.1:0-2919 GCA_044868295.1 Microtetraspora sp.
CTCCCGGCGCGACGGTCACCCCGCCGTCTACCTGCGCCTCCGCACCACCTGACTGCGGCCTCGAGGCAGCTCCCGCCGCCACGACGCCTGTGACCGAGAAGCCCGGCGGCACCGCCGGCCCTGCAGATCACGCCAGGGGGCTTGTGGACAAACCGCCAGGCTCGGGCCCGGGCGGCCTACCCTCGCGGGTATGGCCGAGGGCCCCGCGCCGATGACCACCCAAGAGGTCGCCGACCTCCTCGGCGTCTCCGTCAAGGCCGTCTACATAGCCGTCTACCGGGGCGCGCTGCGCAAAGCCCGCACCGGCCGCGGCGGCGCGACCTTCGACCGCACCGACGTCGAAACCTACCTCGCCCGCCGCTGGCGCCCAGACCAGCCAGACCCCGACCCGTACTGGATCGACCTCACCGAAACCGCCCAGCTGCTCAGCACATCACCACAATGGACCCGCATGCTCGCCCACCGCGGCCGCCTCCCCACCCCCATCCGGCACCCCACCGGCAGGCTCCTGTTCCGGCGACAACAAATACAAGTCATCGCCAACGCACGGGTCCCGCTGATCACTGCCGGAGACCACACCGCGCCATCCACGTCAGGCCGCAGTCCATACGCGACGCACGCCGGTTCGGGTGATGCCGCGGGCAGTTCTTGGACGCAGAGCGGCTGGGACGGGTGTTGAGTGTCGCGTCATGACCTTCTAGGTGCGGCGTCGGACGAACTCCTCGACGGTGGCGGCGGTGGGAAGAAGCGACCGGGTTTGAGCGACGTCAGCTTCGACGTCGTGGGCGGCGAGCCAGCGCCACATGCGGGTCAGATCCTGACCTGCGAACCGTTCGAACAACCACACCGGCATCGGGATGCGTCGAGGGTCTCGGCCGGTCACGCGCCGCCATACTGCCCGGCACTGCGCGAGGGTGCAGATGTCGGAGGCGAGGCCGATATCCATGCCCACATGGGTTGCTGGGTCGCCGAACGCCCGCGCCGCGATCGCGCCCATGTCTTCGGCGGACAACCAAGGCAGCGGTCGGTCGTCGCCGACGAGCCGAGGCATCAGGTGCCATGCCGCCACCGGCGGATAAAGGTTCTTGTCGGTCATCAGCTCCATGAAGGCCATCGGCCGCAGTACGGTCAGAGGGAGGCCACAGCTGCGGGCGTAGGCCGCCACCTCGAGCTTGACGTCCCAGGCCGCGACACCAGTGCCCGGCGTACCGGGACCTGCGGACCCATAGATGAGGTGCGAGACGCCGGCGTCGGCCGCCGCGGTCGCCACGTTCCGACCCTGCGCCGCCTCACCATCCTCGCCGGCGATCATGGCGTTCTGCACGCTGTAGACCCCGTGCGCGCCCGCGCAGGCACGGCTCAGGGCGTCGAGATCTCCCATGTCGGCTGTCACGACCTCGACCCCGCGACGGGCCAACTCGTGTGCCGCGGCCGAGGCCGACGATCGCGTCAGGCCCCGCACACGCCATCCGGCGGCGAGGAGGTGCCGCGCGACAGCGCCCCCTTGGCGGCCGGTCACGCCGGTGACCACGACCAGGTCGTCCCGGCTCATGACCCACCCCTTCCTTACCCGCCGGACTCCAGTTTGCCCCGCAACCCTGCACCGGCGGAGATGAGGACGCGGTCCCCGCGCACCCGCCCCGGTCCGTGAGGAACTGCGAGTCTCTTGACGCGTCCATGGGGCCGTCCCCCGGGGGCCACGCCGCTCCGGCAAGCGGCGCAGTGACACGGCCGCGGGCGCACGCTACGCGCGGAATGACGCTGCGCTGTAGTTCACTCTCTGCTCTACGCCTGTCGCGCCGTTGTTGAGGTGCTTGTGCTGGCGCACAATGTCGGACATGGACCCGAACCATCGGCCAGACCAGTTTGGGTACCGCAAGGTGGACGGCCCGTACGTCGAGGTGGACTGCTACCCCGGCGCAGACGACCTTGTCCGTTCCCTGGTCGAGGAGATCGGCGAGAACTGGCCCGTGTTCGAGCGCGGCGGCGTTGGAGTCAATCCGGTGGAGTGGGCCCTCCTGATCAGCGTCCCGACCTCGTTGTTCTTCAGCAAGTTCGTCGAACTCGCCGCCACCGATGCCTACGCGGCATTGAAGAGCTGGCTGCATCGGGTGGTGCCCGGCCGCGGATACGTGGAGCTCCGAGATGAGCGGGTGGGTGAAAGCCGCGAGATCGAGATGCCGGCGACGGACGAGCACCTCCGGCACATGGTGGGGATCCCTCTGGCGTTCGCGATGGTCACCGCCGGTGACCGCCATGAGGAAGCCGGTGACCCGGAGTCGCTCCGCCAGGCCAAGCTCCTGTACGAGGCCGCGGCTGAACTCAGGCCGGACGTCACCGACGTCGTGGCGCCGCTTCTCAACCTGCTCAAGCGATTCGGAGACGCCGCAAGCATGGAGGAGGCCGAGGCCTGGTACCGCCGCACCGCGGAGCAGGGGCTGACCCGGGGCGACCTCGATAGGGAGGCGGACCTCATCGCTGCGCGTAGGCAAGTACGTCGGGAGGTGGCCGGCCTAGTCGAGCTACGGGACCGAGGGCTCCTCTCGGACAAGGAGTTCCAGGCCAATCGCGAGGAAGTAGCCCGCAGGCTGACATAGGGTCTGCGGCTCGCGCGCCCGGGCGACCGCGTGAACTCCTGGCTTGAGGCAACTACTCTCGGTCCACTCTCGGTCCCCGGCCGCGCGTAGTGCACACGCCGGGCAGAGAGGCGTATGCGGCGATCGGCAGGAGACGCTGCGGGGGCCGGCCGGCGAGTCACGTCCCTTTGCGGCGTTCTCTAGAGCAGGCTGGGCGTGTCTACGACGTCGCCTGACTGCGTCAGCGATCCCGTCGTGGACATGTTCTCTGGATCTGTCTTCGTCGGCGTCCGACTGCAATCAGAGCGTGCCGCCAGGTCGGCGGTTCGTGGTGTGTTCGAAA
>JBIOWF010000082.1:0-2026 GCA_044868295.1 Microtetraspora sp.
TTCGGCTCCGGCCGCGCCAACCCGATCGACCCGATGCAGCGGATGACCACCACCGGCGTCCTCAAGCGGCTTGGCCCGCAGACGAACGATCGAGCGAGCGCCGACGACTTTATCGCCCTGCCGTGCAGCCACCCCGACTGCTGCGCCATCACCTATTTCGTGCGGGAGGACAACGGGGTCCATCGGTCCATCCCGAAGCTGGTGGGGATCGACCGCCTGAAGGCGAACCTCTCGATTGTCGGCAACCGGATCGCGGCGGACGACCAGCTGTGGGATTCGCTGATCGGGATGATGAGCGAGACGACGACCATCAGCCGCCCCGAGCTGATCGACTACATCATCAATATCTGCGAGGCGTGCGACATCGGCATCGGCGGCTTCATGAAGGACATCGGCCGCTACCTGGTGAAGGGCGAGCGAGCCGCCGAGCTGGTGGCGCTGCGCACCAAGCGGCTCAGCGTGAAGTCGTTCATGGACGCCTGGACGATGAACATCGAGCGGCTGCAGCAGTGCTGCGTGCACGTCGGCTCGACCGATGGGGAGGACGACCCGGTGCGCATCCCGTTCTGCGCCCGTCAGCTCTTCGGCAACCTGCGACGCCGAACCTCCGCCGGCCAGGTCGCGGCCCGGCAGCTGGTCGAGCTGGATAGCCTGCTGGCCCGATCATGAGCGCCGAGACGCCGACCCTCGACCCGGTCAAGGCCTGGCTCGCGGCCCGGCCCCCGCTGACCCGCGCCCAGAAGTACGACCGCCTCGCGTTCACCTTCTGCAAGATGGGCACCGTCGGGCTGATCGCCTGGCTCGTCACCCCCGCGCTTTTCGTGCTGGGGGTCGCCCTGGTGGCGATCTACCTCTATGGTCGGGCCGTCGCCCTCGGCATCACGCGCAGCCAGTGCATCCTGCGCCGGCCGCTGCTGATCATGGGCTTCTGGGCGGCGGTCGCCGCGGCCGACGCGACCTGGCTCGTCGCCTTTCGCTGACGGCCGTTACAGGATCCCGCGGTCCTCGAACGCCTGCCGCACCTTCAACGCAGCACCGTTCCCGTACAGAGACTGCGCTGCCGCAACCGTGCGGTTGGCGAGGTCGACCATGGTCGTGCCGGTCCAGTCGAACTGCGCCATCAGGATCAGCGTGTCGGCCTTGACGTTGCCGAGCGACCCACGGATCTGCCACAGCGCCTGCGACCAGATCGTGCCGTCGTGGTGGACGCGGCCGTTGAGGTCGTCGGGATAGGTCAGGTTCGCGTCGAGCCGTCGCAGGCAGTGAACCGGGCCGGCGGTGTAGCTGACCGAGTCCCACTCGGCAATGCATTCCGGATCCGGCTGCTGGCCGGCGATGACCGCGCTGACGGTGGCGGCCCAGTAATCCCCGAAGCCCTCGCTGACGGCGCCCGCCTCGTCCGAGCTGAAGAAGGTCGCCGACTGGCTGAAGTGGATCTGGTGACCGTACTCGTGGAGGATCACCTCGGCATCCTCGGCATCGTCGACCCCGCCCTTGCCGAAGACCATCTGGTCCTTCGGCGCGTCGGACGCGAACGAGTTGTCGACGCCCCACTGGTCGATCCGCACCGCCTGTGAGTTGGCGTTGATGGCTGGGAACGGCCCGCCGGGGCGGAACCCGAGCGACTGCAGGTAGAGCTGCGACTGGGTGACCCAGTAGTAGGCCATCACCTGCTCGAAGCGCTCGTCATGTCGGGTGTAGTCGTAGGTGCCATCGGTCTCGAAGGCGCCTGACTTGGTCGAGTTGACGACGCAGGCCCACGCGCCACAGAGGTAGCCGGAACCGTCCAGGTTGGTCAGCAGCACGCGAACACGCTCGTGGTTGAGCAAAGCTGAGTCGGCGTCCTTGTTGTCGGCGAGGTCCAGGATGCCGCTCGTCACCACCGGGTTCGGGAAGAAGACCAGGGCCGCCGCGGTGACGCCGCCGGGGGATTTGATGCTCATGAAGGTCCTCCCCGGGGTGATGGCCGGTGCCGACGAGACCCGGGTGAGTCGAATCCGGGATCACGGAACCGATCGAAATGGTC
>JBIOWF010000083.1:0-5756 GCA_044868295.1 Microtetraspora sp.
CCGTGATGGTCGCCCTGATGGCCCGTGATCGCTTCGTGCTTCCAGTCCCCGGGATCGGCTCATCGCCGAAACCGGAGGATCCTCAGTTGGTCCGCCTTCCAGTCTGGCTGGCGGTTTCGACGAGCCAATGGCGTCCCTACACCGCGAGTGCGACGGCGGGCGGGATCACCGCGACGGCGACCGCGAGACCCACCACGGTGACCTGGCGGATGGGTGATGGCGGCACCGTGATCTGCAGAGGCCCGGGCACCCACTACCGGGACGGCAAGGACGATCCGCGAAAGCCCTCCCCGACCTGTGGGCACACGTACCTCGAATCGAGCGCGACAGCGCCGAACGCCACGTATCGGGTGACGGCGACGATCACGTGGGGCATCACGTGGACCGCCGGGGGACAGAGCGGCGCGCTCCCACCATTGACCACCACGGCGAGCACGGGCTTCCGTGTCGCCGAAAGCCAAGCGATCGTCACGGCATAAGCAGGGGGAAGAGGTTGGTAGCGATCGGGGTCAGTCCGGCGCGCCCGAAAACCGGTGCGCCGAAGAAGCGGCGCAGCGCCGGCCGAGTGCTTCTCGGCGGCCTCGTCGTGATGGCGTGCGCATTCGCGTCGGCTGCGGTTACCTTACGCAGCGAGATGTCGGGCACCGCGCTGGCCGTTCAGAGCGACCTTCCCGCCGGTCACACGCTCACGAAAAACGACCTGCGCGTGGTCAAGGCGGCAGTCGGGCCGGGCGTCGACTTTGTGCCCGCAGACCGCGACGTGACGGTGATCGGAAAGCAGCTCACGGTTCCCTTGGTCGCCGGTGCGGTGCTCGTCACGGAGAACGTCGGCGCACCGGCGTACCCGCAGCAGGGCCAGGCGATCATCGGTGTGGCGGTCAAGCCGGGGCAGTACCCGCCGGATCTCGCGCCGGGCGATCGCATCGCCGTGTCATCGGTCCCGAGTGACGTCGCTGCCGCAGACATCGGTACTACCGGTACGGCCACCAAGCCGACAACCGTGGTCGCCGTCGTGACCAAGGTCGACCGGCCGGAACAGCCACAGAACCCGGCCGTGGTGACGTTGTTGCTCCCGAAGAGCGACGCCCAGGACATGGCTGCACCGGTCGCGCAAGGGCTGGTCACGCTCATGCAGATCTCGCCGGAGGAGCCATGACCGTGATCGGTGTCGCCTCGGTGACCGGCTCACCGGGGGTGACCACATTCGCGCTGGCTCTGGCGGCCACCTGGCCCGACGCCTTCCAGGTCATCCTCGCTGAGCTGGATGCCTCTGGCGGAGACCTCGCTGGGCACTTCCGGCTCGAACCCGACCCGGGGATCGCGTCCCTCGCGACCGAGATTCGACGGGAACGCGAACCCGAGGTGCTTTACCGGCACTCCCAGCTCCTGCCCAAGGGACTGACAGTGATCGCGGCGCCCCCGCGTCCGGCCCAGGCGCACGCCGCGCTCACGGCGCTCGCGTCCGCCCTTCCTGAGGTATTCAAGAAACTGCGGCCGGACGTGGTCGTCATCGCCGACCTCGGACGGCTCACCGGGCCATCGCGCGAGCTCGCCGCAGTGACGGACAGGCTCCTGGTCCTCGCCCGTCCCAGGCTGGCTGACCTAGCCCATCTCGAAGGGCTGGCGGATGCCTTGCCGCAGGCCGAACTCGTTCTCACGGGACGCGGTCCGTACCCGCTTAGAGAGGTGACCGACGCGCTCGGGCTTAACGTGCGCGCCCACATCGGCCACGACCCGGCGGCGCAGGCGTTCCTGGAGGGACGGCGGCGCCGCACCCGCCTCGTCAGAGCGGCTCGCCAGGTCTCCAGATCCCTGGCCGCCGCCTGTCTGCCGGATGCCGCCGTACTGGAGGGGGCGGGATGAAGGACCTAATCAGGCAGATTCGCACCGAGGTGGCCGACAGGCTTGCCATCCGCAGCCGGGCGGACGAGGAGAGCAGCAACCCGCCGATGACCCCGCAGGAACGCAGGAGGTACGGTCAGACGCTGATCGTCGAGGCCCTGGACGCACACGTTCGAAAGGCGATCGACACCGGCAGAACCCCCCTCGATCCCGCCACAGAGGCACAGATCGCCAAAGCGGTCGACAACGCGCTGTTCGGTCTCGGCGGGTTCCAGCCACTGCTGGACGACCCCGAGATCGAGAACATCAACGCGAATGCCTTCGACGACGTGCACGTCCGCTACGCCGACGGCACGGAGAAGGAGGTCGGCCCGGTCGCCGACTCCGACGAGGACATGGCCGAGCTGATCCGTACGGCCGCAGCCTTGCTCGGCGTCGGCGAACGCCGTTTCGACCCGGGTTCGCCTACCCTCGCCATGGAGCTGCCCGACGGCTCCCGCCTGGTCGCGACGATGGCCGTCTCCCGGCACCCGGCCGTGTCGATCCGGCGCCACCGCTACCCCACGGCGACCTTGGCCGAGTTGCGCAGGACCGGCACGTTCGACAGGCCTATGGAAGGGTTCCTGGCGTCGATCGTCCGCGCCCGAAAGAACATCGTCATCGTCGGAGCCACCGGTGGCGGCAAGACCACACTGCTCCGTGCGATGACCTCGGTGCTGCCACGCGAGGAGCGGCTCGTCACCATCGAGGAGCATTTCGAGCTCGGACTGGACCGCGACGACGAGTCCCACGGCAACGTGCTCGCCCTCCAGGCGCGCACGGCCAACATCGAGGGCGAAGGTGAGATCACCCTCTCCGACCTGGTGCGGGTCGCGCTGGGCATGTCACCCAGCCGGGTCATCGTGGGAGAGGTTAAGGGCGACGAGTGCATCCCCATGCTCAACGCGATGACCCAGGGCAACGACGGCTCGCTGTGCACCTTGCATGCGAGTTCGAGCCAGGGCGCGTTCTCCCGGCTGGCCTCGTTCGCCGCGCAGGCTCCCGAGCGCCTGTCGGCGGAGGCCGCCGCCATGCTGATCTCCGAGGCCGTCCACTTCGTCGTCCACCTGGCCGTCACCAGGGACGGCGCGCGCGTGATCTCCAGCATCCGCGAGGTCGTCGGCTGCGACGGCATCAACGTGATCTCCAATGAGATCTACTCGCCCGGGCCCGACCGCCATGCCGTACGGAACCATCCGCTGCGCACCGAGACGCTCGACGACCTCGAAGCCGCGGGCCTGGACGTCGAAGGGTGGCTGTCATCGTGATCGGCGAGATGGCGCTGCTGTCCGCGCTGGCCGGTGCGGGGGCCGGACTCGGGATCATTCTGATCGCCTCCGGCCTGAAACGCCGCGTAGTCGAGGAGACGCCCAGGCATCGGCTCGATCCCAGGCTCCTTGTCCGAATCGCCGCCTGCACAGGCGTCGCCGTACTGGTCGGCGCACTCACGCGCTGGCCGGTCGGCGCGGTCCTGGCCGGGCTCGCGGCGTGGTTCCTTCCTGCGGTGCTCGGTCCTGACCGTGAGCACGCTCGCAGGGTAGAGAAGATCGAGGCGGTGGCGACCTGGGCGGAGATGCTCAGAGACACCCTCGCCGCGTCGGCCGGCCTGCACCAGGCGGTCATCGCCACGGCAACGATCGTGCCCGAGCCGATACGGCCCGAGATCGCGGAGCTCGCCGCCCGCGTCGACCAAGGCGAACGGCTTCCGCAGGCGCTCAAGCTGCTCGCCGAGGATCTCGCCGACCCGACCGGTGACCTGGTGTGCGCCTCTCTGATTTTGGCCTCCAAGCGGCAGGCGGGGCAGCTCGGCGACCTGCTCGGCCGCCTGGCGGAGGCGGCCCGTGCGCACGCCGTCATGCGACTTCGGGTCGCCGCAGCGCGCGCCCAGACGCGATCGTCGGTACGGACGGTCGTCGCGGTCACGGTGTTCATGGCGGGTGGGCTGATCGTGCTCAACCGCGAGTTTCTTGCTCCGTACAACACGGTCACCGGTCAGCTGGTCCTGCTCACGGTCGGGCTGATGTTCGCCGGATCGTTCCTCCTCATCCACCGGCTCAGCCTGGTCGGTGAGCCGCCGCGCATCCTGACGAACCTGGAGGACTGAATGGCCGTTTCCCTGCTGCTCGGTGCCGGGATCGGCCTCGGGCTGGTGCTCGTCGTCTCCGGACTGTGGCCCGCCCGGCTCACCCTCGCCCAGGAGCTCCTGCGGCTCCGTCACGGGACGCCGATCAGAGAAGCTCGGGATCCAGAGGGGGGCTGGAGCGGACTGCTCGGCCGTCCGCTGGTCAGGCCGTTCAGCGCCCGGGGGCTGCCGAGCGCGGCCGTACGACGCGACCTCGCTGTCTGCGGCAAGACCGTGGAGCGCTATCTCGGCGAGAAGGCGGCGTGCGCGCTGGTCTTCGCCCTGCTCGGGCCGGCCGTTTGCGCGGTCGTCGCTCTGGCCGAGGTCGCCGTGCCCTGGCAGGTTCCCGCCTGGAGCATGGCGCTGCTGGGCATCGTCGGTTTCCTCTTCCCCGATCTGGCGGTGAAGTCCCAGGCGATGGAGCGCCGGACCGAGTTCCGTCACACGCTATCGGCGTTCCTGGACCTGGTCGTCGTCTCTCTCGCCGGGGGCCGCGGTGTCGACGGCGCGCTCGCGGACGCGTCCCAGGGCGGCAGCGGATGGGCGTTCGTCCGGCTCCGCTCCACGCTGGTGGCCGCGACGGCTGCCCGCCGTACGCCCTGGTCGGCTCTTGGGCAGATGGGGGAGGAGTACGGCATCCGCGAGCTGTCCGAGCTGGCCGCCTCCGTCGCGCTCGCCGGAACCGAGGGGGCACGGGTGCGGGCGTCACTGGTGGCCAAGGCCACGTCGCTGCGGGCGCACCAGCTGGCCGAGATCGAGGCGACCGCCCAGGCTGCCACCGAGCGGATGAGCGTCGCCACGGTCGGCCTGTTTGTCGGCTTTCTGCTCTTTACGGGCTACCCGGCCATGGTCGCCGTCCTGACCGGCTTCTGACCTGACCTACAAGGAGGTAACCGTGTTCCGCCTGCTGGTCCTGTTCGAGTTCTACAAGGAGAGGCTGAGTCAGTGCCGAGCCGTCGCTCGAGAGCATCCGGACAAGGGCAGCTTCACCACCGAGACGGTGATCGTCATCGCCGTCCTCGTGGCGATCGCGATCGCGGTCGGAGCGGTCCTTATGACCAAGGTGATGGCGAAGGTCAACCAACTCGACCTTGGGTAGCCGATCGCGGGGCGGCGACCGCGCAGCTCGCGGTGACCTTCCCCTTCGTCATGGTTCTCATCCTGTTGGTCGTCCAGTTCGGTGTCTGGCAGCATGCCGGTCACGTGGCCGAGGTGATTGCGGCGGAGGCGCTGGCCGCCGCCCGAGTCCACGCGGGCACCGCCGGGGCTGGACAGGCGAAGGCGTCCTCGCTGCTGTCCCAGCTCGGACGCTCCGTGCTGCGCTCACCGGAAGTCTCGGTGTCCCGTACGGCTGACGCCGCCCGTGTCGAGATCAGCGGGGTCGCCCAGCCGGTCCTGCCGTTTCTGAAGCTCCCCGTCCACTCCGTTGCGTACGGCCAGACCGAACGATTCCGAGGTCATGGATGACCAACACAGGGCGATCGGGCGGGATAGAGACCTGTCGGCGGCGGTCAGCTCCGGCAGGCCGTACGGACCGTGGCTCCGTGACGGCGGAGACACTGCTGCTGACGACGCTCCTGATCCTGACGGCCCTGGTCGCCGTCGCGATGGGGCGACTCGTCGCAGCTCGACTGCAGGTGAACAACGCCGCCCACCAGGCCGCGCGGGCCGCGTCGATCGCCCGTAATCCGAGCGCGGCCGGCTCTGCGGCACGAACGGCGGCCGACGCGGCGCTGGCCGCTAAGCGGATCAC
>JBIOWF010000084.1:0-26835 GCA_044868295.1 Microtetraspora sp.
GGCATCGCTTGCCGGCTCCCCACTCTGAACTGCCGTTTCACGCCCTCACAGGGCCCGTAATCAGCTGCAGCCGCTGGTGCTGCCGCAGCCTTCGCAGACGTAGCAGCTGCCCGCCGGGCGCATCTTCGTGCCGCAGGTGAGGCACAGCGGCGCGTCAGCCGTACGGCCCTGGTGGCTCTCCAGGGAGTCCACCCGCTTGGGCTCGGGCACGGCGACCGTCTTGGGCTTCTCCTCTATCGGCGCCGACTGGGCGAGAGCCGCGGTGTCGACGACCTCCTGGAGCACCGCCGGGTCCTCGCCACGCTGCTGGGCCGCGCGCTCGGACGCCGAGAAGATCCCGAGCGCGGCCCGGTCCTCGTACGGGAGGTAGTCGAGCGCGAGCCGCCGGAAGATGTAGTCCATCACCGACTGCGCCATCCGGACGTCCGGGTCGTCGGTCATGCCGGCCGGCTCGAACCGCATGTTCACGAACTTCTGGACGTAGGTGTCCAGCGGTACGCCGTACTGCAGGCCGATCGAGATGGCCACGGAGAACGCGTCCATAACGCCCGCGAGGGTCGAGCCCTGCTTGGACATCTTGAGGAAGACCTCACCGAGACCGTCGTCGGGGTAGGACGAGGCGGTCATGTAGCCCTTGGCACCGCCCACGGTGAAGCGGGTGGTCAGGCTCGGCCGCTGGTTGGGCATCCGCCGCCGGGTGGGCCGGGCGACCTCGATGACGCGGACGGCCGCCTCTTCGACTTTGACCTCGGTCTCCTCTGTGGCCTTCTCCTCGGACTTCTTACCCGCGACCGAGAGCGGCTGGCCGACCTTGCAGTTGTCCCGGTAGACGGCCAGGGCCTTCAGGCCGAGCTTCCAGCCCTCCTGGTAGACCTGCTCGATGTCGTCGACGCTGGCGGACTCGGGCAGGTTTACAGTCTTGGAAATCGCCCCCGACAGGAACGGCTGGGTGGCGGCCATCATCCGGACGTGGCCCATCGGGGCGATGGCCCGCTCGCCCATGGCGCAGTCGAACACCTCGTAGTGCTCGGTCCTGAGGCCGGGGGCGTCCACGACGTGACTGTGCTCGGCGATGTACTCGACGATCGCCTCGACCTGCTCCTCCGGATAGCCCAGCTGGCGCAACGCCCTCGGGATCGTCTGGTTGACGATCTGCATCGAGCCGCCGCCGACGAGCTTCTTGAACTTGACCAGCGCCAGGTCAGGCTCGATGCCTGTGGTGTCGCAATCCATCATGAGCCCGATGGTGTTGTGACTGACCATCCCATTGGCGACATAGGTGACGTTCTCGGGCACTGACAGGTCGTAGGTCGGCTGGATGCCACCATCCTCGTTTGCCGTCACGACTTCGAAGGCGTAGCCCAGGGCGTGGCCGAGACGACCGTCGAGGGTCTCCTCGAAGAGAAGCTTGGCCGCCATCCGTGGGACACCGCCCGTCTTGCGGATGGCCTGGAGCATGGCGTCACGTGAACGGTGGCCCTTGGGCGCCAGCTCCTCCCAGACCTCTCGGGGAAGAAACACATAGTCCTTCTTGGCCGAGCGATCCGGCTCCAGGAAGGCCAGCAGCTGCGCCTTGCGCTCCCCGATGAAACCGATGACCTCGTCATAGTTCAGCGCGTGGTCAATGTTGCGGAGTCGCACCTGGAAGAGGTCACCGCCGAATCCGCTGACCGTCTTCCGGGTCGTGGTGATGAGTCCGAGGGTGAGCAGCAGGGTGCGGATCTCTGAGGCGAAGGACTCCGACGCGGTGCTGAGGCTCGGAACTCCCTCCAGGACCGTGCCGTCTGCTTCGAACAGGCCTCGAAGAAACGCCGCGTAGAGCGTCGCGTCGTTGGTCTCGAGGATGGCGGAGGGAACCCGTGGAGTCCAACCCTTGCCCGCGTGGTCGAAGCCAGGCAGTTCCTTGGCGAAACCGGACGCCTGCCACCAGCGCGCCAGCCGTACCGACTGGAGCACGACCTCCTGGTAACCCTCCCGCCGGGTCACGACGGGCTCCAGGTTGAAGAGCTCCTTGGAGATGATCCGCAGTCGCTCGACCACATCGAGGTCGGCGTCGGCGACACACAGGCGAATCCCCTTGGCGTGCAGGCTGCCGTCACCCATGAAGTAACCGACCAGCTCGGCAAGCTCGGCCGAGACGACATCGGGAACGCGGATCACCCGATCTCCCGCGTAGTACGCCTGGTCGAGCACGGGCAGCGGCACCTGGCGAGGCTCACCGACCAGGGTGTGCAGCTGCATCGGCAGCACGTCGCCCTCGCCCAGGTCAGCCAGGCGCTTCCACACCCACTCGCCGGTGGCCCGGTCGACGACCTTGACCCGATGCGTGAGAGTGCCCTGAACGCGGTAGCCGCCCTCGGTGCGGATCAGACGGGTGGGCTCTTCACCATTGATGAAAAACTTCGTGGCCTGTCGGGGACCCTCGTCGGTGGACACCGTCATCTCAAGATCCTGCCAGCGGTCCCCGTACACGTCGCCGATTTCGGACAGGCGAACGAGACCACGATCAGAAGTGATCAGAGTGTCGCCCGTGAGACAACCGGTCGGCGCGAGCAGCGAGGCTTGTGCGTTCCTATATCCGTTTTTGTCCCCAAGGCGGAGACAGTCCTGCCACTGCTTGGTGGCCTCGGTGTGGATGGCCTTGTCCATGGCGTCGAGGGTGCGCAGGACGTCGTTGGCGGCCGCGTGCTTGCGCATGACCCGCTTGTGCGGCTCCGCGTTGCGCTGGTAGCCGTCGTACACTCCGACGATCCCGGCGAGCTCGGCCGAGCGCCGGTAGGAGACGCCGGTCATCAGCGAGGTGATCGCGGCCGCGACGGCCCGGCCGCCGTCGGAGTCGTACGCGTGGCCGGTGGCCATGAGCAGGGCGCCCAGGTTCGCGTAGCCGATGCCGAGCTGACGGTAGGCCCGCGTGGTCTCGGCGATCTTCTGGGTCGGGAAGTCGGCGAAGGTGATCGAGATGTCCATCGCCGTGATGATCAGCTCGGTCAGCTTGACGAAGCCGGCGATGTCGAAGGAGTCGTCGTCCTTCAGGAACTTCAGCAGGTTGATGCTGGCCAGGTTGCAGGAGGAGTTGTCGAGGTGGACGTACTCACTGCAGGGGTTGGAGGCGGTGATCCGGCCCGTTTCCGGACAGGTGTGCCAGTCGTTGATCGTGTCGTCGTACTGCACGCCGGGGTCGGCGCACTCCCAGGCGGCCTTGGCCATCTTCCGGAACAGGTCGCGCGCGTCGACCTCCTCGATGACCTCGCCGTTCAGCCGGGCGCGCAGGCCGAACGTGCCGCCCGCCTCCACCGCCCGCATGAACTCGTCGGAGACCCGGACCGAGTTGTTGGCGTTCTGGTACTGCACGGACACGATGTCCTGGCCGCCGAGGTCCATGTCGAAACCGGCGTCGCGGAGGGCGCGGACCTTGTCCTCTTCGCGCGCCTTGGTCTCGATGAACTCCTCGATGTCGGGATGGTCGACGTTGAGGACGACCATCTTCGCCGCCCTGCGGGTCGCGCCGCCCGACTTGATCGTCCCGGCCGACGCGTCGGCGCCGCGCATGAACGACACCGGGCCGCTGGCCGTGCCGCCGCTCAACAGCAGTTCCTTCGACGAGCGGATGCGGGAGAGGTTGACCCCGGAACCGGAACCGCCCTTGAAGATCACACCCTCTTCCTTGTACCAGTCGAGGATGGACTCCATCTGGTCGTCGACCGCGAGGATGAAGCACGCCGACACCTGCTGAGGTGACAGGGTGCCGACGTTGAACCAGACCGGCGAGTTGAAGCTGAACAGCTGGTGGACCAACGCGTGCTTGAGCTCGTGGTCGAAGATCTCGGCGTCCTCGTCGGTCGCGAAGTAGCCGTGCTCGATCCCGGTCTTCGTGTAGACGCCCACCACACGGTCGACCAGCTGCTTGAGGCCCCACTCGCGCTGCGGCGTGCCGACGGCGCCGCGGAAGTATTTGGTCGTCACGATGTTCGCCGCGTTCACCGACCAGAAGTCGGGGAACTCAACGCCGCGCTGCTCGAAGTTGATCGAGCCGTCGCGCCAGTTCGTCATGACGACGTCACGACGCTCCCAGCGAACCGCGTCATAAGGGTGAACGCCCGCGGTCGTGAAGATCCGCTTCATCTTGAGGCCCTTGCGAGCCCGCTTGCCCCCCCGTGTCGCGGTGCTCGAAGCGGTGCCGTTCACTTCCGTCATGACTTCCCCCTCCCAGGGCCCGTGCAGAGCCCTCGCGTGGACCACGTGTCTCTATAACCACATCGTCGCGCCGACCAGTCCCCCCGGCGCAGGGGCCGACCTGTTTATCTGTTGGGGACTTCGTCCGTCGCGTCGTCGTCCGTGGAGTCGTCGGCCGCAGGGTCACCGGCCGCCAGGCGGGCCACCCTGAGCTGCTCGATCTCCGCCTCGAAGTCGGCAAGCGTCTCGAAGCCGCGGTAGACGGAGGCGAACCGCAGATAGGCCACCTCGTCGAGGTCGCGAAGCGGGCCCAGGATGGCCAGCCCCACCTCGTGCGAGGCGATCTCGGCACAGCCCGTGCCTCTGATGCTCTCCTCCACACGCTGCCCGAGCTGGGCCAGCGAGTCCTCGCCGACCGGGCGCCCCTGGCAGGCCCGCCGCACCCCGGCGACGACCTTGTCGCGCGAGAACGGCTCGGTCACCCCGCTGCGCTTGCTCACCATCAGCAGGACGGTCTCCTGCGTGGTGAACCTGCGTCCGCATTCGGGGCAGGTGCGCCGGCGGCGGATGGCCGCCCCGTCCTCTGTCGAGCGGCTGTCCACGACCCGCGTGTCAGGGTGGCGGCAGAACGGACAATGCACGCCGTCGCCTCCCTTCGCACAGGCCCCCGAGTCACCACTGCTCCGACATGCGGGGAAATGCTTCGCACGCCCCGCAAGATTTTGCGGTGCGCCTAAGGAAACACAACCTGTGGTGAACTTACATCAATGTCACTACTAGATGTTGTGGTCCAACCGTAGGAGCGCCCGACCATGAACGCAAGTTGGCAGGCGCCTTCGAAGTGAAGCCGCTGTTCAGGAAGGGACTCCAGGGGTTTTCGGGCGTGTCGCGGAGTCCGGGCCGCCTCACACCCGGCAGGTAGCGGCGGCCACCCGGCGGATCGACTACACCCGCCTACGGGACATCCTCGCCGAGCAGCTGGCCCCGCGAGCCCAGGTCGCGCGGCGGATCACGTCCCGTTGGGGAGGTGGGGTCACCGGCCCGCCACACAGACGGCCCACGCCCCGCTCGGGGAATGGAGTCGCCGACCAGGCGGGATCAGATCGCGGAGCGGGGCCGAACCCGCTCCGCGGTGCGAGCCGAGCCGGCCGGATCAGGTCACGGACGGCGCTACATCCCGCTCGGCAGGTACAGTCGCCGGCCCGGGTGGATCAGGGAGTCGGAAAGGCCGTTCAGATTCATGATCTCGCGGATGGTCGGGCCCGGATCCTGCCGGCCGTCGACGGCGCTCGCGATCGTCCAGAGCGTGTCGCCCTGCCGTACGGTCACCCACGGCAGCCCCTTGCCGCTCGGGTCGGCCGCACCGGATGAGGCCGTGACGGAGGCGTGCGTGCCCAGCCAGAGGACACCGAGCGCCAGCGCCGCGACGGCCGCGACCAACCCGATCCTGCCCCGGCGGGTGAGCCGGAGCGGCGGCGGCTGAGGATGTCGGACGGCCCCGCCCAGCCCCGGCCGGTGCGAGGACGCACAAGTGATCGCCTGCATGTTTTCCCTCCATGAACTGCCCCCGACACAGCCACAAAGAAAGATCGGAGAATCGAACACGATGTCGATCGAACTCTCGTACGATGTTGTACACCAGACGGCCACCGATTTCGAGGACTATCGAACAATTGTTTGATAATGATCTTGAATCGCGATACGGTCGCTCTGTGCGACAACAGGAACACGGATTGGGAGGTGGCATCGTGAGCAGGCGAGCAATTAGACGTGACAGCGCCCCTCGCGTGCCCCGAGCAGCCGCCAGGCGAGGAGGCAGGGCATGAGTGAGCAGGAAGCGGGTGTCAGCGACCTCGCGGTGCGCAGACGTGACTCCCTTGGTCTCACACCCAGGCAACGGAAGATCCTTGAGGTGATCCGCGACTCGGTCCAGCAGCGCGGCTACCCGCCGTCGATGCGTGAGATCGGTGAGGCGGTGCAGCTGACGAGCACGTCCAGCGTGTCGCATCAGCTGACGGCGCTTCAGCGCAAGGGTTACCTGCGCCGCGACCCGCACCGGCCTCGGGCGCTCGAGGTCCGGCTGCCGGGCGAGCCGGTGCTTTGGGTGGATCCGGACGCGGCCGCGGACGAGGCCGGTTTCAACCGTCCCACGGCCGCGTACGTGCCGCTGGTGGGCCGCATCGCCGCCGGTGGCCCGATCCTGGCGGAGCAGAGCATCGAAGACGTCTTCGCACTGCCCAAGCAGCTCGTCGGCGAGGGCACGCTGTTCCTGCTCCAGGTCAGCGGTGACTCGATGATCGATGCGGCGATCGCCGACGGCGACTGGGTCGTCGTACGGCAGCAGCCCGTGGCGGACAACGGCGACATCGTGGCCGCGATGATCGACGGCGAGGCCACGGTGAAGACGTTCAAGCGCAAGGACGGCCACGTGTGGCTGGTGCCGCACAACCCGAACTACGAGCCGATCCCCGGCGACGAGGCCACGGTTCTCGGCAAGGTCACGGCGGTCCTCCGCAAGCTTTAGCAACCGCCCACATGCTCCGCGGTGATGTCCATCACCGCGGAGCATTCGGCTGTGACCGACCCAAGCACCACACGCCCATCAATGCTGGACAGGTGGCCCGGCGGCCCTTTCCACCAGGCACGGCTTTCGCCAGGCGCGGCGACAGCGTCGACAGCCCGGTACGGCTCCCGCCCACGGAAGGCGCGAGCCGTACCCGGACGAGCGTTACGGGACGATGTTGACCAGCTTGGGTGCACGCACGATGACCTTGCGCGGAGTGCCGGACAGGTAGGGCTGGACCTTGTCCGAGGCCAGGGCCAGCGCCTCCAGGTCCGCTTCCGCGATCTCCGGTGAGACTTCCAGGCGGTCGCGCACCTTGCCCGCCACCTGAACGACACAGGTGACCGACTCCAGCACCAGCAGAGCGGGGTCCGCCGTCGGCCACCCGGCCTTGGCGACCGAAGGCGCGTGGCCGAGCCTCGCCCAACCCTCCTCCGCCGTGTACGGCGCGACCAGCGACAGGATGACCGCCATGGTCTCGGCGGCCTCACGGACCGCCGGGTCGGCCGGGCCGGGACCGGAGTCGATGGCCCGGCGGGCGGCCGAGGTCAGCTCCATCAGCCTGGCCACGGCCACGTTGAACCGGTAGGACTCGACCAGCTTGGTGACCTCGTCGATGGTCCGGTGGGTGACCTTGCGCAGTTCCAGGTCGCCGTCCTCGAAGGGGACGCCGACAGGGCTGGTGACCTCGGACATGACGCGGAGCGCGCGGGCGAGGAACTTCTGCGACGCGGCGGGCGAGACGTCCGCCCAGTCGATGTCGTCCTCGGGCGGGCCCGCGAAGACCATGGTCAGCCGGACCGCGTCCACGCCGAATGAGTCGATCTGCTCGCCCAGGTCCACGCCGTTGCCCAGCGACTTGGACATGGCCTTGCCCTGGTTGATGACCTGTCCCTGGTTCAGCAGGCGCAGGAAGGGCTCGCTGAAGTCGACCATCCCCATGTCGTGCAGAACCTTGGTGAAGAACCGCGAGTACATCAGGTGCAGCACCGCGTGCTCGACACCGCCGACGTACTGGTCGATCGGGCCCCACCGGCGCACCTTCTCGACATCGAACGCGCCGCCGGTGTACTGCGGGTCGCAGTAGCGCAGGAAGTACCACGACGAGTCGACGAATGTGTCCATCGTGTCGGTGTCGCGCCTGGCGGCGCCGCCGCACTTGGGACACTCCACGTTGACCCAGTCGGTGGCGCCGGCCAGGGGCGAGACACCCTTGGGAGCAAGGGATTCGCCGCGCAGGTCGGGCAGGGTGACGGGGAGTTGGTCGTCGGGGACGGGGACCTCGCCGCAGTCCGGGCAGTGGATGATCGGGATCGGAGTGCCCCAGAACCTCTGCCGGGACAGCAGCCAGTCGCGCAGCCGGAAGTTGACGGCCGCGGTTCCGGTGCCGCGCCCGCTCAGGATTTCGATGATCTTCGAGATGGCCTCGGCCTTCGACAGCCCGTCCAGCGGGCCCGAGTTGACCAGTTTGCCTTCCCCGGGGGTCGCGATGCCGGTATCGCCCGGGTCGGCGAGGCCGGTGTGCACGACGACCTGCACCGGCAGGCCGAACTTCAGCGCGAAGTCCAGGTCACGCTGGTCGTGCGCGGGCACCGCCATGATCGCGCCGTGGCCGTAGTCGGCCAGCACGTAGTCGGCCGCCCAGACCTGGATGCGCTCACCGTTGACCGGGTTGATCGCATAGGCGCCCAGGAAGACGCCGGTCTTCTCCTTGTCGGTGGCCAACCGCTCGATGTCGGACAGCTTGGCGACCTCGGCCTTGTAGGCGGCCAGAGCCTCCCGCCGGTCCGCAGAGACGATCTCGTCCGCCAGCGGGGCGTCGGCCGCCACGACGAAGAACGTCGCGCCGTACAGCGTGTCCGGACGGGTCGTATATACGGTGACGGGCTCGGCCCGGCCCTCGATCTCGAACTTGACGTCGGCACCGGTGGAGCGGCCGATCCAGTTGCGCTGCATGGTCAGCACGCGCTCCGGCCAGCCGCCCTCCAGCTGGGACATGTCGTCCAGCAGCCGGTCGGCGTAGTCGGTGATTTTGAAGTACCACTGCGTCAGCTCCCGGCGGACCACATCGGCTCCGCACCGCTCACACTTGCCGGCGACCACCTGCTCGTTGGCGAGCACCGTCTGGTCGACGGGACACCAGTTGACCAGGCCGCCCTTGCGGTAGGCCAGGCCGCGCTCGAAGAAGCGGTTGAACAGCCACTGGTTCCAGCGGTAGTACTCGGGGTCGCTGGTGTGCAGGCGACGCGACCAGTCGAAGGAGATGGCGTAGCGCTTGAACGAGTTGGCCTGCGTCTCGATGTTGGCGTACGTCCACTCGGCCGGGTGCGCGTTGCGCTTGATGGCCGCGTTCTCGGCGGGCAGGCCGAAGGAGTCCCACCCGATGGGGTGCAGGACGTTGTAGCCCTTCTGGAACCAGTACCGCGCGACGACGTCGGCGACGGCGAAGACCTCACCGTGGCCCATGTGCAGGTCACCGGAGGGGTAGGGGAACATGTCGAGCATGTACTTGCGCGGCCGGGTATCGGCCGGGTCCTCGACGGCCTCGAAGGGGTTGAGTTCCTCCCACCGCCGCAGCCACTTGGCCTGCAGGGCCTGCGGGTCGTACACCTGCTCGTCCACGATGCTTTCCCTAAGTCAAATGGAGACGCCTGCTCATAACAAAGCCCCCCGCTTCACACGAGGGGCAGCCGCATCGACGACGCTGGTTCAGCTCAGCCGATGCGGCCAGGGAAGCAGGGTCAAGGCACGCATATGCCAAGACTAGCGCAGTCGGCAAGTGGGACGCCGATAGTTCTCGACAGCTGACCTCAGAAGTCAAGCTACGATACCCGATGGTGATAGATCCGTTGTGACCTCTTATGTCCCTTTAGTTTAATCTTCTTACGTGGCCAATTCAGTCGAGCCGGGATCGGGACCGGTTTTCCCGCAGACGGACCTCCCGATGCAGGACCCCCCGACCGACCCCACGGGAGAGCAGTTCCGTGGGGCATTCTCCGGTTTCGCTGCGGTGCACCCCTTGTCGCATGAGATCATGCCAGGCACCCACAATCCGGGCATGATTTCGGGAGGTAGCATGCCCTCGGAGCACAGCGATCCACAACGAGCCCCGGCCTGGCCGGAGGTTCCGCCGGCCTGGCCCGAGGTCCCAGCGGCCTCCTCGTTCACGCCATCCGTTCGGTCATTCGGCGAGACCCAGTCGCACGAAGAGCCGGCCCCGCCGTACCCGACGGGAGAGCACCCCGTCCTGCCGCCACCCCTGGGCGAGCCCCCCGCGACGCAGTACGCGAGCGGCGAGTTCTCGGGCTCGGCTTCGGGCACCGACCCCTTCGCCGCGCCTGGCGCGTCGCCCTTCTCGGCCGGAGGCCACCCGGTTCCACCGCCACCGGCCAGGCCGCCCAATTCACCTTTTTCCACGGGGGATCACCTGTCGGCATACCGCCGGCGCCGGGAGGCGGAGTCGACCGGCTCTGTCCCGCCGCCGCAGGAGCGCGCGCCGTTCGAGGCGTCCGACGCGAACACCTCGACATTCGACAGCGGCTTCCCGCCCAACGACCGGGGCCACCGAGACCAGGGATTCCCGCAGCAGGACTTCCCCCAGCAGGACCTGCCGCCTCAGGACTTCCCGCAGCGGGACTTCCCGCCCGCGGACAGAGGCGCCATGCCCCCCGACCCGAACGGCCCACCGCCGAACAGGCCCTTCCCCCCGGACCGCGGCTTCCCTCCCAACGGAGGCTTCCCCCCAGAAGGCGGCTTCCCTCCGGACAGGGGCTTTCCCGAGGACCGGAGCTTTCCGCAGCAAAACTTCCCGCCTCAGGACTTCCCGCAGCGGGACTTCCCGCCCGCGGACAGAGGTGCCATGCTCCCCGACCCGAACGGCCCACCGCCGAACAGGCCCTTCCCCCCGGACAGGCCCTTCCCCCCGGACAGGGGCTTCCCCCCGGACAGGGGCTTCCCTCCGGACAGGGGCTTCCCGCAGGACGGCGGCGCTCCCCCGAATGGAGGGTTCCCCCCGGACAGGGACCCTGCGGGGCCCGACAGGGACTCCGCGCCGCCGTTCGGCACGGGCCCCTCTTCACCGAACGGCACAGCCGAGGCTCCGCTCTACGGGATTCCCGGCGACACCACCATCTCCATGCCGCCCGGCACCGAGCCGGGGAACGCCCCCTTCGGGCCGCCGCCAGGTGACAACCGGATGCCGCCCCCCGGCGCGCCTCCGATGCCGCCGGGCCCTGGCATGCCTCCGATGGCACCGGGCCCCGGCATGCCTCCGATGCCGCCCCAGCAGCATCAACCGACGGGTCCGCACCAGCCGCCGGGGCCGCAGGGGCAGCCTGGACAGCCGCCCTTCCAGCAGTCGCCGCACCAGCAGTCGGACGATCCGTACAAGCCGTTCGTGACCGCGGGGCAGATCAGCGGGCCCAAGACGCCGCCGGCGCATCGGCAGCAGGAGCTCTGGAACACCGTCTTCGGCGAGAACTACCGCGAAATCGACGAGTACGACGAGGAAGAGGAGCGCGGCCGTCCGATCTGGCTGTTCGCGCTCATCGGCACGGTGCTCGTGGCGTTGGTCGGCGCGCTGATCTGGGCGTTCATGTTCGGGCCGCTCAGCTCCAACAGCGGCTCCGACGGCGACACGTCACCCGTGAGCAAGCCGGTCACCAGCAA
The DNA here is from genome assembly GCA_044868295.1 of Microtetraspora sp. Classification (GTDB taxonomy): domain Bacteria; phylum Actinomycetota; class Actinomycetes; order Streptosporangiales; family Streptosporangiaceae; genus JBIOWF01. Next base: position 11,405 of record JBIOWF010000084.1, read on the forward strand.
GTCGGCGACCGCGACCAAACCGCAGTCGCAGACTCTCGCGCTGCCCAAGTTCAAGGGCACGGCTTCGCCTGTCAGCGGCGTGGTCACCGACCAGACCGCGAAGATCACGGTGCCCCGGCTCGGCGGCCCCTGGCAGCTCGACCTGCGCACGCAGCACATCCAGACGACGTACGGCTTCACCACCCGCCAGTACGTACCGGCTGGAATGACCAACAAGGGCAAGCCGCAGTTCGCGCAGGTGATGTCCGGCGCGCTGCCGCAGTCGCTGGCAGCGAAGTACACGACTCCGGACAATCTCACCCCGGTGATCAGCGCGGTCGCCTTCCAGGCCCGGCAGAAGCTCTTCCCCAAGGGCAACAAGTCGACCAAGATCGCGCAGCAGAACATCTCCAAGAACGGCATGACCGGCCGGCTCATCGCGTACAAGGTGAGCGACGACGCGGGGAGCTCGACGGTGGTCGTCGCCGCGCTCAACGCGGGCGCCGATCTCCCGTCGATCGTCTACATGCAGGTGCCCGACGTGAAGGACGACCTCTTCCCCGACGTCAACACCATCTTCAAGTCGATCAAGAAGGCCTGACGGAAGATCGCGGCGGGCACTGCTCCCCGCCCGCCGCGGTCTACACCTCTGACGGGAACGCCGTCAGGAGAAATGCCGCCGGGGGTTGTCGACGAGCATCTGGTGACTCCTCCGCTCCCCGAAGAGAGCAGCTTCTCGCTTCCCTCCACTGAGGTAGGCGACGGACGAAGCCCTGCCCGTTTCGAACACAGGAACCATATCAGGGAAGCGATTCCCCGCCGGGTAAACCCGGCGGCCCCCTCGCTAGTCGCTGACTCCGCGCTCGCACAGCGCGGCGATCGTCTCCACACGTGACTGCATGGGGTCGAAGCAGTTGCGATGGGAGTTTCTTCTGTTACGCTCCGATGTGCTTGGGGGAGCGAGACGGCCAGATGGCCGTGGCCTCGCCGTGGCTGGCGAAGGTTGCGATCGGCGAACGCCAGGTGTCACTTCTCACCCGCGTCAACGGCCACCGGTGAGCCCGGCGGGACGGTTCTCAGAAGGCGCAGTCCATGTGCTTGATGCCGTTGATGAAGCTGGAGAGCAGGCGCTCGGGCCGGCCGGCCTCGATCTGCGGGACGCGGCTGAGCAACTCGCGGAACATCACCCTGATCTCACGCCTGGCCAGGTGGGAGCCCAGGCAGAAGTGCGGGCCGGGACCGCCGAAGCCGACGTGCGGGTTCGGGTGGCGGAATATGTCGAACCGGAGCGGATCGGTGAAGACACGGTCGTCCCGGTTGGCCGACCAGTAGTAGAGGAGGACCTTCTCCGCCTTCTTGTACAGGTTGCCGTTCATCACGTGGTCGCGGGTGAGCTTTCGGCGCATGTAGTTGACCGGTGAGGCCAGGCGCACGATCTCCTCGACCGCACCGCGGGCGTGCCCCTCGATGTCCTCCAGCCACAGCCGCTTCTGGTCGGGGTTGACCGTCAGCAGGCGCATGCCGTACGAGATGGCGTTGCGCGTGGTCTCGTTGCCGGCGACGACGAGCAGGATGAAGAACGAGCCGAGCTCCTGGGCGGTCAGCCGCTCACCATCGATGTTGGCGTTGACCAGCGACGACGTGAGATCGTCCGTCGGGTTCTGGACCCGATGGGCGGCGAGGTCCTGGACGAGCCGCTGCAGCTCCATCCCTGCGGTGACCAGCGCCGTGGCGATGGATCCGGGATCGCTGACATATTCGGGGTCGGCGGAGCCCAGGATGATGTTCGACTGGTCGAACACGAAGCGGTAGTCGCTCTCCGGGATGCCCATCATGTCGCAGATGATCTTCAGGGGCAGTCGCGCCGCCACCTCGGTGACGAAGTCGCAGCCGGAGCCGGTCACCAGCAGGTCGTCCACGATCCGCGTGGCCGCCGCGTCCACGTCCGACTCGAACCGCTCGATCATCTTCGGGGTGAACGCCCGGGAGACGATGCGGCGCAACCGGGCGTGCCTCGGGTCGTCCATACTGATCATCGAGCCGAAGTACTCGACGAATTCCGCCGGCATGTCGACGATGCTGGTCGCGCCGCCGTCGCCGGAGCAGAAGATCTCGGGGTTACGGCTGGCCTCCAGGATGTCGGCGTGCCTGACCAGCGCGTGATAGCCGAGCCCGGGCGTGCCGTACGGGACCACGGGTTCGGCGTAGAACGCGGGCGTGTCCAGGTCTCTCAGCAGCTGGAAGGCGTGCTCCCGCTCCTCCATGGGCCGTGCCCAGAAGCCCCAGTCGGACAGGTCGAAGTCCCGCACCGAGATGATGGGCGCCCGCTCCGCAGGCTGAGTCGTCATTGGCCAATCCTCCGGCGCCAGAACCACGTTCGGTCAAATCCTGCCACAGATAGGGGGAATTTAGCGATCTTTGTCAGAATATCCAGGTTCGCCGGAGTTGAAGATCACCGACGGGGCCCGGGGGCACCTCGAAAGAGCCATCGGAAGCCGCCAGGAGTCACTGAGCGCGCTGCCGGATGCGCTGTCAGGAGCACTGGAAACGCTGTCAGGAGCACTATGGCGACCAGCGATAGCCCATGTGCTTGACGCCGTTGATGAAGTTGGACAGCAGGTAGGACGGCTCTCCCTCGGCCCGGATCCCCGGCAGACGGGTGAACAGCTCCCGGAACATCACGGTGATCTCGCGCCGGGCCAGGTGGGCGCCCAGACAGTAGTGCGGTCCCGGGCCGCCGAAGCCGACATGCGGGTTGGGACTGCGAGTGATGTCGAAAACATCCGGGTCAGTGAAGACCGCCTCGTCCCGGTTGGCGGAGTTGTAGAAGAGCAGGACCTTGTCGCCCTTCTTGTAGTCCTGCCCGTTCATCGAATGGTCGCGGGTGAGGGTGCGGCGAAACTGGATCACCGGGGTCGAGTATCGGATGATCTCTTCGACCGCTCCGGGAATGTGCTTCTCGAAGTCGCTCGTCAGCAACTCGCGCTGGTCGGGATTGTCGGTGAGGAGCTTGAGCCCGTGCGCGATCGCGTTGCGCGTGGTCTCGCTGCCCGCGACGACGAGCAGGATGAAGAACGAGCCGAGCTCCTGCGAGGTCAGCCGATCCTCTCCGTTGACCAGCAGCGACGTGAGGTCGCCCGTGGGGTTTCTGCGCCGTTCTCGGCCGAGCCGCTGGGCGAGACCACTCAGCCCCCGGCCGGCGGCCACCAGTTTGACCAGCCCGCGGGCGACGGTCCAGCGGTCGAAGCCGCCCTCCGGATCGGTGTAGTCCATCTCGATGCCGGAGTACTCCGAGTCCGCGTTGGCGAGGATGACGTTCGTGCGCTGGAGCACCACGTCGTGATATGTCGGCGGAATGCCCATCATGTCGCAGATCACCTGTACGGGCAGCCGGGCGGCGATCTGGGTGACGAAGTCCCCGGGGCCGTCCTTGACCGCCGTGGTGACGATCTCCTCGGCCGCGCGCTGCAGATCCTCCTCCATCTTGGCGAGAATCCGCGGCGTGAACGCGCGTGACACGATCCGCCGGAGCCTGGCATGCCGAGGGTCGTCCATGTTGATCATCGAGCCGAAGTAGGCGGCCAGCCACCTGGGCAGGTCGGGGATGCTGTTCGCGGCCGGTTCGCTGCTGAAGATCCCGGCGTTCCGGCTGGCCTCGGTCACGTCGGCATGCCGCACGAGCGCGTGGTAACCGGCCCCCTGCTTGATGAAGGGGATCTTGTTCTCCTTGACGAAGATCGGCCGGTCGAGCTCGCGGAGACGTCGGAAGGCGGCCATCCGCTCGTTCTGAGGGCGCCCCCAGAACGGGATCCACGAGAGATCGACATCCGTCCCAACGCTCATGCCGACCACTGTTGAGGAGGCACTGACTTACGTCAAGCCGGGCACACGTACATCAAACCCGGCATATGTCATCCAATCCCGACAGACGTACATATGCCCGGCAAACCAGCTCCAAGCCCGGCGCACTTACGTCAGGCCTGGCGAACCTCCGCAAGTCCGGCGCGTTGATCAGCGGGAGGCGGCGATGAGGGTCGCGGCCTTCTCGGCGATCATCACGGTGGGGGCGTGCGTGTGACCGCGGTTGAGCATCGGCATCACCGACGCGTCGACGACCCGTAGCCCGTCGACTCCGTTGACCTTCAGGGACGGATCGACGACAGCCGACGCGTCCGTGCCCATCCGGCAGGTGCCCGCCGGATGGTAGAGCGTCTCGCTCCGCTCGCGAATCCAGCGGGCCAGCTCCTCGTCGCTCTCCGGAGCCCAGTACGGCTCCAGCGGCTCCCCGGCGAAAGGCTTCAAGGCGGACGTCGCGGCCAGCCGCTTGGCCACCTTCAGGCCGGCGATCAGTCTCCGCAGGTCGGCATCGGCACTCAGGTAGCACGGGTCGATGACGACGTCCCGGCCGCTCAGCGAGACCCGGCCGCGGCTCTCCGGCTGGAGGAGCACCGCGGCGACGGTGATCCCGTGGGCGGTGGGCGGGGTGAGCCCGTGATCGATGAACGGTCCGGGGCCGAAGAGCAGCTCGATGTCGGGGGCGGGCTCGTCCGGCGACGTCCGGATGAACGCCACGGCCTCGCCGACGTTGGAGGTCAGCATCCCGCGCCGGCGCAGCAGGAAGCTGGCGAGGTTGCCGAGCGACTCGGCGCCGGTCAGCGTCACCGGGCGAGGGCACCGCAGGAAGATCCCGGAGACCAGGTGGTCCATGAGGTTGCCGCCCACTTCCGGCAGGTCGTGGACGGTCTCCACCCCGTTGGCGCGCAGCTCGTCGGCGGGACCGACACCGGAGAGCATGAGCAGGTGCGGCGAGCCGATCGCCCCGGCGGAGAGGATCACCTCCCGGGCGGCCTTCACCCGGTGTCCCTCGCCGTACTCGACGCCGACGGCGCGGCCGTCCTCGACCAGGACGCGGCTCACGGTGGCGGCGGTGAGCACGGTGAGGTTGGGCCGCCGCATCGCCGGCTTGAGATAGGCGTCGGCGGCGCTCCAGCGGTGGCCGCGGTCCTGCGTGACCGGGGTCGGCGAGAAGCCCTCGTTGGAGGGGCCGTTGAGCTCGTCCAGGCGGGTGAGGCCCTCCTCGGCGCAGGCCTGGAGGAAGGCGGCCGTGGTCACGTTGGGGCTGCGCAGCTCGGACACGTAGATCGGGCCGTCCGTGCCGTACACGCCGCCTCGGTTGGAGCCGACGCGCTTCTCCGCGCGCTTGAAGTACGGCAGGACGTCGTCGTACGACCAGCCGGGGATGTCCCACTGGTCGTAGTCGAGCGGGTGGCCACGCACCCACATCTGGGCGTTCATCGAGGAGGAGCCGCCCAGCACCCGGCCGCGTGGCCAGTAGAGCTCCCGGCCGGACATCTCGGCCTGCTTGGCGGTCGTGTAGTTCCAGTCGTAGTCGGTCTTGAAGAGCTTGGCGAAGCCGACCGGTATGCGGATCTCCAGCTTCTTGTCGCTGCCGCCCGCCTCGATGAGGGCCACCTTGATCGCCGGATCCTCGGTGAGCCGGGCCGCCAGCACGCAGCCCGCCGAGCCCGCGCCCACGATGACGTAGTCGTAGTCCATTACTGCCCTTCGCCGATGACCTTCTATGTGCATACTCCGATTGCGCGAGCCCGTCCAGCTTGTAATCCTGGGATACCTACTGGTAGGTATCTTTTGCGTCGCCCGGCCATCCCCCGCCACAGCGAGGACGCCTACCTCACGGCGCTGCCACTGTTCCACTCCTTCGGGCAGGCCGTGATCATGAATGCCAGTTTCCGCCGCCGCGCGACCGTGGTGCTCCTACCGCGCTTCAAGCCGGTCGACGCGCTGCTTTGCTGGGAGGACAGTCATGAACATGATCACTTTAGTAAACTGAAGGTAGTCGACTGGCTACGATTTGTGGGTGGGTGTGAGTGCGGGTCCAACAGGCTTACCGGTTCGCTCTCGACCCGGCCCCGAACCAGGTCCGCGACCTGCTCCGGCACTGCGGTGCCGCGCGGGTCGCGTTCAACTGGGGCTTGGCGCGGGTGAAGGCGAACCTGGACCAGCGGGAGGCCGAACGCTCCTACAACATCCCCGAGGGCGAGTTGACGCCGTCGCTCGGCTGGTCGATGTACGCGATGCGCAAGGCCTGGAATCAGGCCAAGGCCGAGGTCGCGCCGTGGTGGGCGGAATGCTCGAAGGAGGCCTACGCGAGCGGCCTGGACCGGCTCGCTCGCGCGCTGAGCAACTGGTCAGACTCGCGGCGCGGCACGCGGAAGGGTCCCCGGATGGGCTTCCCGAAGTTTCGGTCCAAACGCACAAGGGTGCCATCGGTGCGGTTCACCACCGGAGTGATCCGGCTGGACGGCCGCTCGCATGTGGTGCTGCCGGTCGTCGGCCGGATCAAGACCCACGAGTCCACCCGGAAGCTGGCCCGCCGTATCGAGGCGGGTACGGCCCGCATCCGTTCGGCGACTGTGCGGTTTGAGGCGGGCCGTTGGCTGGTGTCGTTCGTCGTCGACGTGCGGCGAGCCGAGCGGGCCCCGGCCCGGCCGGACGCGGTGGTCGGCGTGGACCTGGGCGTCAAGACGCTGGCGGTGTTCTCCGACGGCCGCCCGCCGATCGACAACCCCAGGCATCTGGCCGGGGCCACGCGCAAGCTGCGCCGCCTGTCGCGCGCGGTCTCCCGCAAGCGCGGGCCGGACCGGCGCACCGGGCAGCGGCCCTCCAACCGGTGGCGCCGCGCCGACCGCGCCCGTAACACGGTCCATCATCGGGTGGCCGCGCTGCGCCGCGACGCCATCAGCAAGCTGACCACCGGCCTGGCCCGTAAGTACGGCACGATCGTGGTCGAAGACCTGAACGTGTCCGGCATGGTCAAGAACCGCAGGCTGGCCCGCGCGATCTCCGATGCCGGGTTCGGCGAGATCCGCCGACAGCTCGCCTACAAGACCGGATGGAACGGCGGACGTCTCGAAATCGCCGACCGCTGGTTTCCCTCCTCGAAAACGTGCTCCGGCTGTCAGGCAGTGAAACCCAAACTGCCGCTCCGGGTACGGACGTACGTTTGTGAGTCGTGTTGCCTGGTCATCGACCGGGACGCAAACGCCGCGCTCAACCTTGCCGCGCTGGTGAAGCGGCACGTCGCCGGGAGTGGCCCGGAGACGGTAAACGGACGTGGAGCCGACCGTAAGACCGGGCCTCGCCCGGCGGGTGGCTGTGAAACGTCTACCCCGCACCGGGCAGTCCCGCCCGGGCAAGACGGGGACCTTCGCCTGGTAATGGGCGAATCACTGAGAATCAATGGGACTCAGTGAACGGCTACTACAACCGGCCCGAAAAGATCATCCGCAGCGGCTTCAACGTCTGCCCGCGCGAGATCGAAGAGGTCCTGATGACCCATCCCGACGTCTCGCTCGCCGCCGTCGTCGGCGTCCCCCACGAGTCGCACGGCGAGGAGATCAAGGCGTACATCATCCGCAAGGCGGGCGCCACGACCACCGAGGACGAGGTCGTCGCCTGGTGCCGCGACGGGATGGCAGCCTACAAGTACCCGCGGATCGTGGAGTTCCGCGACTCGCTCCCGATGACCGCCACCGGCAAGATCCTCAAGCGCGAGCTGCGCTGACGTCCTGATCGCCGTACGGCTCCCGCACGCGGGTGCGGGAGCCGTACGGTCGATCAGGGTCTGTCACAGGACCTGTCAGGGCCTGTCAGGGCCAGTCGAGGGACGGGCGCAGGGGGACGTGCGAGCGTGCCTCGCTGTCGAGCTTCGTGGCGAGGACCTGGTGGAGCTGGATCTTGTCGCGCTCGAAGCCGACGACACAACCGGCCATGTAGAGCCGCCAGACCCGGGCCGTGCCCTGGCCGACCTCGCGGACCGCCTCGTCCCAGTGATCGTCCAGGTTCGCGGACCACCCGCGCAATGTGAGCGCGTAGTGCTCGCGCAGGTTCTCCTCGTGGCGGATCTCGAAGCCGGTGTCCTCCATCTGCCGGATCAGGTAGCCGACCGACTCCAACTCGCCGTCGGGGAAGACGTAGCGGTTGATGAAGCCGCCCTTGTTGAGCGTCTTCTCGATGCCCGTCGGCCGCGTGATGCAGTGGTTGAGGAGCCGCCCGCCAGGCTTGAGCCTGCCGTACAGGAACGAGAAGTAGGCCGGGAGTTGCTCCTTGCCGATGTGCTCGGTCAGGCCGATCGAGCTCACCCGGTCGAAGTCGCCCTCGACGACGTCGCGGTAGTCCATGTGGCGGACCTCGGCCAGCTCGGAGAGCCCCGCCTCGGCGATCGTCTTCTGCGCCCACTCGGCCTGCTGGCGGGAGAGGGTGACGCCGAGGGCCTTCACGCCGTACTCACGGGCGGCGTGCATGACCATGCCGCCCCAGCCGCAGCCGACGTCGAGCAGCCGCATGCCGGACTCGAGCCCGAGCTTCTTCGCCACCAGGTCGAACTTCGCGTACTGGGCGTCCTCAAGCGTGGCGTCCGGGGAGGGGAAGACCGCGCAGGTGTACGCCATGGAGGGGCCGAGGACCCACTCGTAGAACCGGTTGGAGACGTCGTAGTGGTGGTGGATCGCCTCGGCGTCGCGCTGCTTGGCGTGCCGGCTGCCGAGCTTGGCCATGGTGCTGCGGCGGACCTCCTGAGGCGGCGGCGGCACCTTCATCAGCAGCGGCTTGACCCCGAGCGCCCGGACCGCAGCGATCTTCTCGCTGGTCGGCAGGTCGTTGATGGTCAGCTTCCACATGCGGTCCAACAGGGTGTACATGTCACCGTGTACGTCGAGATGACCTGAAATGTACGCCCGGGCCATGCCCAGCTCCCCCGGAGCCTGTGCCAGGTACGCGACCGCGATCGGCGACTTGACCTCGAGGCGCACATCAGCGCTCGAAGGCCCCGCCTTGCTTCCGTCATAGGCGACGAACTGGACGTCCGCCTCCCGGCCGACGACCTTCTCGAAGATCTCGGCGAGTGTCATATGCACCTCTCCACACCTGCATGCCGATGACGCTCCGCCCGATTCGGGTCCTTCCTACAGGCAGGTCGACGGACGGAAAGGCATTCGGCTACCTTCCCCGAACACATTTCTCATACAGGTCGAGCAGTCGCCCGCCGGGATCGTAAGAACGCTTTACGGGCCAGTAGGCATCCCCGTTATAGAACCGCCAAAACTCCTCCCCCTCGTAGAACGAGGTGGAGTAGAGCGACTTGTGGCCGTCCAACCCGTGCACGGCGTGCTCGATGAGCCGGTTGTGATGCCCGTCCTGCTTCCCGCGCGGCAACGGCACCATGCCCCAGAAGCCGAAGTTCACGTAGAGCCGCCCCGGCTCCAGCGGGTAGAGCGACCAGTCCCCACTGGCCTTCAACGGGCACATCCAGACCGGCGTCATGCCGACCTGGCCTTCGAAGAACTCGAGGAACTCGGCCCCCCGCTCGACCGGCACCTCCACGTCCTGGATGACCGACTCCTGAACCGGGTTGTCCCGCCAGCGGTCGACCCGCGCGGTCACGCCGAACCGCTGGTCGAAGCCCACGAGCTTGCGGTAGACGTCCGAGCGCAGCCAGCGGCGCGGCATGAGGGAGCGGACCAGCGGCTGCTGCACCCCGAAGGCGCGCGAGCACCAGAACCAGTCGGTGTCCCAGCGCCACAGGTAGTCACGGATCGTCAGCCAGTCGCGGGTCCGGGTGCGCATCGACTGGTAGTAGATCCGCATGCCCGTGTAGTCGGACGCGTACGGCGCCTTGCCGGCGAACTTGCCGACCGTGATGTAGAGCTCACCAGGGCCGAAGAACGTTCCGTCGACGAAGTCGACCGGCTCGCCGTCATGCTGACGGCTCTCGCAGATCTCCTGCATGGCGAGCATGCACTTGTCCGCGTCGCTGAACCGGATGTGCGTGAGCCGTACGAACGGCTTGACCCGGGCCAGCTTGATCCGGATCCGCAGGGCGTAGCCCAGCGTGCCGTACGAGTTGGGGAAGGCACGGAACAGATCGCTGTATTCGTTGTCGGCCCGCGCGATCAGGATGCGGCCGTCGCCGGTGAGGATCTCCAGCTCTTCGACCGACTCGTGTGGCAGGCCCTCCTTGAAGCTGGTGGACTCGATCCCGAGCCCCGTGACCGCGCCGCCGAGGGTGATCGTCTTCAGCTGGGGCACCACGTACGGCATGAGGCCGTGGGGCAGGGTCGCGTCCACCAGGTTCTCGTAGGTGGTCATGCCCTGGACCTCGGCCGTCATGGTCTCCGGGTCCACCTGAATGACCCGGTCGAGATCACGGGCGGAGAGCTTGGCGGCCTTGGCCGGCTCGCGGAAGCGGAACAGGTTCGTGGTGGCCTTGGCCAGCCGCGGCGCCGCGTCGCCGGGGATCGCGGCGTACGAGTCCCTGATGTGCTCGACTGCCTTCTTATGGGCGGTCATTGTTGCCGTGCGCTCTGGCATGACACCACCCCCAGGGATTCTAGTGATCGTCTCAAAGGCACGCTATCCCCCGAAATCAGCGCAGACCAGACTAGACGCGTTAAACCCGCGAAAACTATCCGGGGTCTTCTGATGGACCCCGTACGGCTCACGCGGAAACCCGGACAGCGACCGGCCTGCCGGGTACCAGGATGGACCCTCGCCGAGCCGCACATCACGAGCCGCGCCGAACGTCCGGATCTGGACACGGACGAAGACCCGGCACCGTGGCGCCCAGCGGGGCGCCTTGCACTACCGGACCGAATGTTGTTCTACTTAGTCGGTAGCGTGGATCGCCCGGTGTTCGTCGCGAACGACGCGCCCCGCCATTGACCTGCAAGGGGCGTGCGCCAACGGCACAGGGCGGAGCGGCAGAACACGCACCGAAGGAGAGCCACATGGGTGAGCCCCGGAAAGGCCCGCTGGCCGGGGTCCGGGTGCTGGAGCTGTGCGGGCTCGCACCCGGGCCCTTCGCCGGCATGATGCTGGCCGACCACGGCGCCGAAGTGCTGCGGGTGGACCGCGTGCAGGCGGTGAGCGACGCCCCCCGGCGAGACGTCATGGATCGCGGAAAACACACGATCGGGCTCGATCTGAAGTCGCCCGAGGGTGTCGAGGCGTTCAAGGCGCTCGCGGCGCACGCGGACGTGGTCATCGAGGTCTTCCGGCCAGGCGTGGCCGAGCGGCTCGGCATCGGCCCGGCCGACCTGCACGCCGTGAACGACCGGCTGATCTACGGCCGGATGACGGGCTGGGGCCAGGACGGCCCGCTGGCTCAGACGGCCGGGCACGACATCGACTACATCGCGATCGCCGGCGTCCTGTCGACGCTCGGCCGTGAGGGCGACCGGCCCACGCCTCCGATCAACATCCTCGGCGACTTCGCCGGCGGCGGCCTGATGCTCGCGTACGGCGTGCTGCTGGCCCTGCTCGAACGCGAGCGCACCGGCGAAGGACAGGTGATCGACGCGGCCATGGTCGACGGCGCCGCGATCCTGTTCGCGATGTTCTACCACGGCGTCCAGAGCGGCTTCTGGGGCGCTCGCGGCATGAACCTGCTGGACACCGGCGCTCCGATGTACGACACGTACGAGACCGCGGACGGGAGGCATCTCGCGGTGGGCGCGCTGGAGCCGCAGTTCTGGGCCGAGATGCTCGCCAGGATGGGCCTCACGGACCTGCCCGGCAGGGACGACCGGGCCAACTGGCCAGGGATCCGCGAGCGGCTGGCCGCCGAGTTCCGCTCCAGGACGCGGGCGGAATGGGAGGAGATCTTCGAGGGTTCGGACGCCTGCGTGTCCCCGGTCCTGGAGATGGGCGAGGCGGCCGAACACCCGCACAACAGGGCTCGCGGCACGTTCGTGGACGTGGCGGGCATGACCCAGCCCGCGCCCGCGCCGCGGCTGCTCGGGTCGGGCCGCGGCGACCTCTCCCCCGCGACCCGCCTGCGCGACCTCACCGCCTGGGGCCTGCCCGACGAGACCGCCGAGGCTCTTCGCAAGGCGGGAGTCCTGGCGTGAGGAGACATCCGGCAAAAAGAGGGGCGTTCGCACGCCCCTCGATCCCACTACCGAGAGACCCGGTGACGATGGACATCTTCGAAGCCCTTTACACCACGCGCGCGATGCGCCGGGTCAAGCCGGACCCCATCCCCATGGAGGTCCAGGAGAGGATCCTGGACGCGGCCGTCCGGGGGCCCAGCGGCGGCAACACGCAGGGCTGGCGGTTCCTGCTCGTCGACGATCCCGCCGTGAAGGAACAGCTGGGGCCGCTCTACCGGGAGGCCCTCGGCGCGCTGTTCGAGGGCCACTACAAGCCGCTGCGGGAGCAGGCGGAGGCGTCCGGAGACACCCGCACCCTCAACATGCTCAAGTCGGCGAAGCACCTGGCCGACCATTTCGAGGGCTATCCGCTGCTGTTGTTCGCGTTCACCCGGAACGACCCGAGCGGCGGCTCGATCTACCCCTCCGTGTGGAGCGCCCAGCTCGCCGCCCGCGCCTTCGGGGTCGGCAGCGCGCTGACGACCGTGCTCGGCCTGTTCCACGGCGCCGACGCGATGAAGATCCTCGGCGTTCCCGAAGGCAAGGGCTGGCAGTTCGCCTGCACCGTCACGTTCGGCTACCCCACCGGCCGCTGGGGCGTCGCCCCACGACGGCCGGTCCACGAGGTGAGCTACCGCAACCAGTGGGGCGAGCCGGTCGGCTTCGAAATCCCCGAACCCCTCTGGAACCACGAGACGTGATCAAGCCGCCGAAGGCTCGGCTGCGGACACCCTTCGCATGCCGTGCGGACGCCCTTCGCATGCCGTACGGATCAGGAGGGGAAGCTGGGCAGCACGGCGATGTAGAGGTCGGCGCCGGCCGGATGGTGGATTTCGAGGTCGGTGGTGTAGGCGCGCGCCGGGGTGCCCCCCGACTCGGTGTGCTTCCACACCTGCTGCCAGGCCTCGATCAGGGTACCGGGCATGGGGCCGCGCGCCTCAAGGAGCATCGCCTGGACACCGGGGGCCCGGACGGCCACCATGCCCTCGGGCAGCCGAGCGGCGGTGTGTACGGCGATGCCCACGATCTGCGTATATGCCCCGTGGTGGTCGCTCTCATAGTCGGTCAGGACGGCGTACAGGTTCTCGTCCGCCCGGCCGGGCACATGCGCGAACGCCCCCGGCGCCCCCGCCCTCCCCCAGAGCGCGGGCAGTTGCGCCCGCGCGGGGTCCATCTCCGCCGCGTTTGTCGTCCGTACGGCGAAGCCGACGACGAGCACTTCCGGCCGGTCAACGATGATCACAGCGTGCCTCCTGCTCCTAGGCCACCCCGGTCGCCTGATTTGATCGCGCCGTAAATGTATCCGTACCAACGGATTGCCGTGTCCGCCCCATACAGGCGAGGACCTCCGGAAGCGGTGCGCGCTGCGGTCATGCAGGAACATCCAGTTTGTCCGCTAATAACATAGGCTGGACAAACGTGCGATTCCTCAACGATCTGATGCCGCCCTACGATCTCACGTACAGCGACGTCTTCATGGTTCCGTCTCGCTCAGGCATCGGGTCCCGGCTCGCGGTCGATCTGGCGGCACAGGACGGCAGCGGCACCACCATCCCCATCGTCGTGGCGAACATGACCGCGGTGGCGGGCCGCCGGATGGCGGAGACGGTGGCCAGGCGCGGCGGCATCGCGGTGATCCCGCAGGACATTCCGATCGACGTGGTGACCGAGGTCATCGAATGGGTCAAGGACCGCGATCTCGTCCATGACACGCCCATCACGCTCACGCCCCACGACACCGTGGGCGAGGCGCTCAACCTCCTGCCGAAGCGGGCACATGGCGCGGTCATCGTGGTGGACTGGGACAACCGCCCGGTCGGCGTCGTGACCGAGGCCGACTGCCACGGGGTGGACATGTTCACCCAGCTCGCCCAGGTCATGACGCCTTCGCCGCAGACCCTGCCGCGGGGCACCGACCCGCAGACCGCGTTCGAGGCGCTGCACGGGGGCCGCCACCGGCTGGCACCGGTGGTCGACGAGGCGGGCCGCGTGGTCGGCATCCTGACCCGCACCGGCGCCCTGCGCGCCACCCTGTACCAGCCCGCGCTCGACGCCCGGAACCGGCTGCGCGTCGCGGCCGCCGTCGGCATCAACGGCGACGTGGTGGCCAAGGCCAAGGAGCTGCTCGACGCGGGAGTGGACGTGCTCGTGGTCGACACCGCGCACGGCCACCAGGAGAAGATGCTGTCCACGTTGAAAGCCGTCCGAGCACTCGACCCCGGAGTGCCGGTCGCCGCCGGAAATGTCGTGACAGCACAGGGTGTTCGGGACCTGGTCGACGCGGGAGCGGACATCGTCAAGGTCGGCGTCGGCCCCGGCGCCATGTGCACGACCCGCATGATGACGGGCGTGGGGCGTCCCCAGTTCTCGGCCGTCCTCGAGTGCTCGGCCGAGGCGCGCCGGCTCGGCCGCCATGTGTGGGCCGACGGCGGCGTGCGTCACCCGCGCGACGTCGCCCTCGCCCTCGCGGCGGGCGCGGCGAACGTCATGATCGGCTCCTGGTTCGCCGGGACCTACGAGTCGCCCGGCGACACCCGCACCGCCGCCGACGGCCGCAAGTACAAGGAGAACTTCGGCATGGCCTCAGCCCGTGCCGTACGGCTCCGCACGGCCGAGGACACGCCGTTCGAGCGGGCCCGCAAGGCGCTGTTCGAGGAGGGCATCTCCACCTCGCGGATGTACCTGGACCCGGTCCGGCCGAGCGTCGAGGACCAGATCGACGCCATCGTCGCCGGCCTGCGCTCCGCGTGCACGTACGCCGGGGCCGCCAGCCTGGAGGAGTTCCACGAACGCGCCGTCATCGGCGTCCAGAGCGCCTCCGGCTACACCGAGGGCATGCCCCTCCACCAAAGCTGGTAGCGGGCACCGTCGCGGCACCGACCATCGCGGCGGAGGCGATCTCCGCTGCGATGTGAGCGATGTTGATCAACACCCGGGCATAGCCGCCGAACCCCGGTAGAGTCATTTGGTCGGCCTGCAACTGGTCGGCCACCGGCACGGGGCGCGCCACCGCGACCGGACGCGGGCGCGAGCCCGGCCTTCGAGCGGCGCGCAGTCGAGCATTCACGCGGGGCCCGGCTCGGGCGCGGCGCGAATAGAACAAGGAGAATCACGTGGCACTGGAGAAGCCTGAGATCGACTTCCCCGAGGGCGCGCCGCCGGCCGACCTGGAGATCGTCGACCTCGTCGAAGGGGACGGCCCGGAGGCCAAGCCGGGGCACACGGTGAGCGTGCATTACGTCGGCGTCGCGTTCTCCTCCGGGGAGGAGTTCGACGCGTCGTGGAACCGCGGCCAGGCCTTCCAGTTCCCGCTGGGCGGCGGCCGGGTCATCGCCGGCTGGGACCAGGGCGTCGCGGGAATGAAGGTCGGCGGTCGCCGCCGGCTGACGATTCCTCCGCACCTCGGCTACGGCGAGCGCGGTGCGGGGAACGCCATCAAGCCCGGCGAGACCCTGATCTTCGTCGTCGACCTCCTCGGCGTCAGCTGACCCGACCATCGTGACC
>JBIOWF010000085.1:0-4327 GCA_044868295.1 Microtetraspora sp.
AGGCCAGATGGGTGGAGCGCTCGCTCTACCCGTACGCGGTGATCCTCCAGTGCATCCCGATCCTGGCTCTCGTGCCCCTGATCGGCGCCCTGTTCGGCTTCGAGTTCCGATCCCGCGTGATCGTCACAGTGATGATTTCGCTCTTCCCGATGGTCTCCAACACCCTCTTCGGACTCCAGTCAGCCGACAAGGCCCATCGCGAGCTCTTCAAGCTTCAGGGCGCCGGACGGCTGACGACCCTGTTCAAGCTCCAGTTCCCCGGCGCACTGCCGTCGATTTTCGTCGGGCTGCGCACCGCCGCCGGACTCTCGGTGATCGGCGCGATCGTCGGTGACCAGTTCTTCCAGCGTGGCACCCCTGGGCTCGGCGTGCTCATCCAGGTCTCGGCGTCCCGGCTCAACGGGCCCGGTACCTACGCCGCGATCATCACGGCGTCGCTGCTCGGCGTCGCGGTCTTCCTGCTCTTCGGCCTGCTCGGACGGCTCGTCGTCGGCAAATGGTACGAGTTCGGCTGATCCACACCCACCCGCAATCCGCCCTTCCTGATCACACCCCCTCACCTCCATGAAATGGAACCGCCATGCACAAAAACGCGCTGCGTGCCACGATCGCAGGAAGCATGATGATCGCCACAGCGGTCGCCCTCACCGGGTGCTCTTCGAGTGGCACTCCCACCACCGGCAGCGGGAGCACGACGTCGGCACCGGCCACCGGCGCGCTGAACCTCGCGGGCGTCTGCCCGGCGACGGTGTCCATCCAGACCGACTGGAATCCCGAGGCGGAACACGGCCACCTCTACCAGATGCTCGGCCCGAACCCCGTTGTCAACGCCGACAAGAAGTCGATCTCCGGTGACCTCGTCTACAAGGGCCAGCCCACGGGGGTGAAGGTCGAGATCCGCTCGGGCGGCCCCGCGATCGGCTTCCAGACGGTCAGCAGCCAGATGTACCAGGACAAGAGCATCACCCTCGGGTACGTCACCACGGACGAGGGGATCCAGCTCTCTGACAAGTTCCCAACGACAGCGGTCTTCGCCCCGCTCGACAAGGGCCCACAGATGATCATGTGGGATCCCGGCTACTACAAGGACGTCACCGACATCAAGTCCCTCGGCGCGGCGTTGGTGAAGAGCGGCGGTGTCATTCGCTACTTCGGCGGCGCCGCCTATATGGAGTACCTGATGGGCTCCGGGGTGCTGCCGAAGAAGGTGGTCGACGGCAGCTACGACGGAACCCCGGCGAAATTCGTCGCCGCCAAGGGCAAGGACGGGCAGCAGGGCTTCGCGAGCGCGGAGCCGTACATCTACCAGCACGAAATCCCCGCCTGGGGAAAGGCCGTCAAATTCCAGCTGACCCACGATGTCGGATATCCGGTTTACGCGTCCGCCGTCTCGGTGCGCAGCGGTGAGCTCCAGCAGCTCACCCCGTGCCTGAAGAAACTCGTCCCCGTTCTCCAGCAGGCGGAGGTCGACTACTTCAAGAACCCGGCGGCGACCAATAAGCTTATCCTCGATCTGGTCACCCAGTACAACAACGGCTGGGTCTACACGCCGGGCACGGCCGATTACTCCGTGTCCGAAATGAAGACCCTCAAGCTGATCGGTAACGGCGGCAAGGCGTACATGGGCAGCATGGACGCCGCCCGCATCCAGAAGATCATCGACATCGACACCCCGATCTTCTCCGCGAGCGGATCGGCGCCCAAGCCCGGCCTCAAGCCGGCCGACATCTTCACGAACGAGTTTCTCGACACGTCGATCGGATTCCCGGAGCAGTGACCAGACGGGTCGTCGTCACCGGCGGTTCACGCGGAATCGGCGCCGCAATCGCCAGGAGACTGGCTCATGACGGGGCCACAGTGAGCGTCATCGATCGCCTGACCGATCTCGGCCGTGCTCTCACGGCCGAGATCGGCGGGACATTCCACGAGGCGGACCTCTCAGATGTCACCGCGACCCGCCAGGCCGTGGCGGACGCGATCGAGGCCTCCGGCGGGATCGACGTTCTGGTCAACAACGCCGGAATCCTGCGCCTCGCCCCGCTGCTCGACATCTCGGTCGAGGAATGGGACCTGATGTTCGCCGTCAACACTCGATCGATGCTCGTCACGACGCAGATCGCGGCCCAGGCGATGATCAGGAGCGGCCACGGGGGTACCGTCATCAATCTCGCCAGCATGGCCGGCAAGGCCGGCGGTGCCGGTCAGGCCCATTACGCCGCGTCCAAGGCGGCCGTCATCGCCCTCACCCGGGTCACCGCCCTGGAGCTCGGCTGCCACGGCATCACGGCCAACTGCATCTGCCCCGGCTACGTCCTCACCGAGATGGGGGCGGGCACCCGAACACCGGACGACATCGCGCTCTGGTCGTCCTACTCCCCGCTCGGCAGGCTGGCCCAGCCCTGCGACGTGTCGTCGGTCGCGGCCTTCCTCGCCTCGCCAGACGCCGCATACCTCACCGGCCAGGCGTTCAACGTCACCGGTGGCATGGTGATGCACTGACAGGAACAGGCACCCGCATGAACAACATGACAACCATGGCCTCGGCGACCGCCATCGCGGCCCTGGAGACCGAGCTTCGTGAGTTACTCGGCGACCGAGGGGTGACCACCGATCTCGCCGCCAGGAAGAAGGCCTCTGCCGACGGATCGTACCTCTCACCCGTGATCAGCGAACAACTCCCTCTCGGGCTCGCCGACCTCGTCGCGTACCCGGCCGGCGCCGAACTGATCGCGCGGACCGTCGCGGCCGCCGTCCGGCACCACGTGCCGATAACTCCCCGCGGTAAAGGCACCGGTAACTACGGACAGGCCATCCCGATGAGCGGTGGGCTGGTGATCGACATGTCGAAGGCCAAGGCCATCCTCGAAGTCGCGGACGGGCGCGTCACCGCCGAGGCCGGCGCCACAATGGTGGCTCTTGAACGCGCGGCGAACGACACGGGCCAGCAGATCCTGATATACCCGTCCACCGCCCAGTCGTCGATCGGCGGCTTCCTGTCGGGCGGCTCCGGCGGCACCGGTTCGATCAAGCACGGCCTGCTGCACAGCGGCTACGCGCTCGCGCTGGACGTCGTTCACGCCCTACCCGACCCTGCCCTCGTCCACGTCGAGGGCGCGGACGCGGAGCCGTATATCCACAACTACGGCACGGCGGGCATCATCGCCCGGGCGACGATAGCGCTCGAACCGCTCCAGGACTGGCGCGGGTTCTTCGCCAGCTTCCCCGACTTCGCCAGTGCCCTCTCGGTCATCCGCCCGTTCGCCGAGCTCGAACCGACGCCGCGGCTCGTGTCGGCGGACGTACCGGCACTCGCCGGCACCCTGCCGCCGGACCCTGGGATCCCCGCCGATCGGGCGAGCCTGCGGGCGATCCTGGACGCCGCCTCACTCGCGGAGGCCACCGCGCTGGTCGAGGCGGCGGGCGGCCGGGTGGAGGACGTACGCGAGGGTGCGCAGGCCTCGATGAAGATCAGCACCCTGTCGTACAACCACCCGATCCAGTGGCTCCAAAAGGCTTACCCGGACACCTACTTCCACGTCGAGGTGTCTGGGCACGCCCTCATCGACCGGATCGACGAGGTGCACGCGGTCTACCCGGGCGGGATGCTCCACATCGAGGCGCAGCGCGGTCGGCCGATCGGGATGATCGCCGGCATCTACGAGAGCGCGGACCAGGTATACGCCGGTTTCGAGAGGCTCACCGCGCTCGGCGTCGGCTACCACAACCCCCACCAATGGTTCGTCGACTTCGAACCGGAACGCACCGCCGCGCTGGCCGCTTCGACCGACCCCTACGGACTGCTGAACCCCGGCAAGCTCCAGCGTGCCACGCCGGTGCCGACCGGAGGCCAGTTGTGAGCGGGCGCCGGCTGGCCGAGCTGTCCGGGCCCGCGGCGGCGACGGCGCTCACCCCTTCCTCGATCGTCGTTATCCCCACCGGCTCGATCGAGCACCACGGCCCGCACCTTCCCTTGATCACCGACTTCCTGCTGGCCGACGTGATCGGGAACGCGGCCGTCGAGCAGGCCGCGGCGGCCGGTCTCGACGTCTGGGTTCTGCCGACCCTGAGCTACACCAAGTCCGACGAGCACCAGTGGGCTCCCGGCACGATGTGGCTGAGCTGGGAGACCATGATGCGGACCACGGTTGACCTCGGTCGCGCGGTCGCGGCGGCGGGCGCTGCGAAGTTGGTG
Organism: Microtetraspora sp.; assembly: GCA_044868295.1. GTDB lineage: Bacteria > Actinomycetota > Actinomycetes > Streptosporangiales > Streptosporangiaceae > JBIOWF01. The sequence goes on from JBIOWF010000085.1 coordinate 4,193, forward strand.
TTCTGCAACGGCCACGGCGGCAACATCGCGCTGCTGCAAACCGGCAGCGCTTCGCCCTGGTCATCATCTCCCCTGACTTCCGCATGCTGGAGGACTGGGCGCGCGCCAACGGCGTGGCCTTCGCCGGCCACCAGC
>JBIOWF010000086.1:0-2260 GCA_044868295.1 Microtetraspora sp.
GCCACGGTGAACAGCCACGCCCGCACCGACCCCTGCGACTCGTCGAGCACCGACGCGCTCCGCCACGCCCGCAGCAGCGTCTCCTGCACGACGTCCTCCGCCCGGGCCCGGTCGTTGCCGGTCAGCCGCAGGCAGTACCCCCACAGCGCCCCCGCGTGCTGCTCGTGCAGCTGCCGCATGAGCGCGGACGGCGAATCCGGCATCGAACCTCCCATCCATGGCTACGCGGTGACGGCCCGGTCGGTTCAGGTGGCCTGCCGGGACAGATTCCCATGGGATCCAGGTTCCTTGCCGCCTCCCACGGCGTACGCGTCGTGGGGGGCGGGGGATCGTCGTGGGGAGTTCTGGCGCCCTTACCGTCGCCCAGCCACGACTCTCCGCTGCCGCTCCCTGCGCCGGAGGTTCTCTGCCTCCTGGAGGAACGCGCGGAGTCCCCGGTTGGGGTCGCGGCGGCGCCAGACCAGCGCGGAGCGTATCGGCGGAAGGTCCCGGATCGGGAGATAGACCACGTCGGGGTGCGAGTAGGTCTCCGTGAACGTCGTGCTCACCGGCTGGACGACTCGACCGCTCGCCACGGCCCAGATGAGCTCGCTCGGCTCGCTCACGGCCAGGGGAGTCATGCGGACCGGCCGCCCACTCGGCGTGCGCGACGGAGTCATCGCCTCCACCTGCGCTCGAGGAGCACGGATGCCCAGCCGTCCGATGGGGTAGTCGGCGAGGTCCTCGATGGACGCGGACTGCCGTCCGGCGAGCGGATGGCCCCTGCCCACGGCGAGCATCCGGGGCTCTCGCCGAAGCACGAAGCCCGTGACCAGGTCCGGCTCGTCGACTGGCAGCGACGTGACCATCAGGTCCACCTCGCCACGGCGCAGCGGTCCGAACCGGTCGTGGAACGGCAGACCGACCAGCGCCACGGTCGACTCCGGGTACGCCGACTCGAAGGCCTCGATGATCGACCGCAGCCGCGGACTCATCGCTGTGGCGGTGACAACTCCCAGCCGCACCGGCTCGGTCACCCGATCGCCGGAGGTCTCAGCGTCCCGCAGCACCGCCTCCAGGGCAGCCAGGGCCGGAGCAGCCCGGTCACGGAAGCGCTCGCCCGCGACAGTCAGGGTGACGCGCCGGCTGGTGCGCACGGCGAGCTCCGCGCCCAGCTTGCGCTCGAGGGAGCGAACGGACTGGCTGACCCGCGGCTGGCTCAAGCCGGCACGTGCGGCAGTGCGTCCGAAGTGCAGCTCCTCGGCCAGAAGCAGGAAGACCCGGATCTCGGAGAGTTCCACGGCTCGCCACATCGATAAGTGATGCTACTCGCTGCCAGTTGCCGATCGCCGTTGATGCGCTGCGGCCTTCAGCCGAGCCTGGTGACGTCACATCAGGCCTTGCCCCGTACCGGAGGGAAGTCATGAACCGCTCCAGCCTCGACACTGCCCGCAGCCAGTCCCAGGCGCTCCGCGGGGGGCTGCGCGCCGCCGCTGTCGCCGGCATCGTCGCCGGTCCGTTCTTCCTCGTCGTGAGCCTGCTGCAGATGCCTCTCTACGAGGAGTTCGACATCACCAAGCACCCGTTCAGCTTCCTGAGCATCGGGGAGTACGGGTGGGTCGAGCAGGTCACGTTCGTCATCACCGGGTGTCTCTACATCGCCTCAGCCCCGGTGTTCGCCGCGGGGGTGGGAGGACGGGCGGGCCGCTGGGCCGCCGTCATGGCGGTTCTCCTCGGCAGTGGCAAGGTCATCGCCGGCATCTTCGTGGTCGATCCGGCCTTCGGCTTCCCGGCCGGCGCCCCGGCGGGGCAGCCCGCGCAGGTCAGCACCGGCTCGAACCTCCACGGGCTCGGGTTCGCGGTTGCCATGATCGCCTGGGTGGTCCTCCTGCTGCTCGTTGCGCACAGGTTCCGGTGCGTCGGCGCTCCGGGCTGGGCCTGGGCTGCCCGCTCTGTCGCGGTGGCGCTCGTCGTGGTCCCGCCGCTGCTCATGACCACGGCCGTCGGCACCCTCGTCCTGTACGTCGTGCTGCCGACCGCCTATCTGCTCACCTCCGCCGTCGTGTGGCGGCTCGCGACCGGCGCAGCTGCCGCCGAGGACGGGGGGCCGGACACCATCGGCCGCGTCCTCGCCCGCGCCTGAGGACGCTCCCGGCGGGCAGGACCGAGACCACCAACGCTGCTTGAAAGGACACTGCCATGCGCACAGTCACCGCGAGCTACTTCATGTCCCTGGACGGCGTCGTGGACGCACCCCAGCAGTGGCACTTCCCGTACGCCG
>JBIOWF010000087.1:0-17336 GCA_044868295.1 Microtetraspora sp.
GTCGCATGCCGGCACCACCGTCACGCTCGCCGGCTGGGTGGCCCGCCGGCGCGACCACGGCGGCGTGATCTTCGTGGACCTGCGGGACGCGTCGGGCATCGTGCAGGTGGTCTTCCGCGAGGAGCACGCGCACGCGCTGCGCAACGAGTTCTGCGTCCGCGTCACCGGTGAGGTCGCCGCGCGCCCGGCCGGCAACGAGAACCCCGACCTGCCGACCGGCGAGATCGAGGTCGTCGCGTCCGAGGTGGAGGTGCTGAGCGAGTCGGCGCCGCTGCCCTTCCCGATCGAGGGCACCACCGGCGTGTCGGAGGAGGCGCGGCTGAAGTACCGCTACCTCGACATCCGGCGCCAGCAGATCGCACACGCGCTGCGGACCCGCTCCCAGGCGACCTACCTGGCCAACGAGCTCATGCGCGAGCGTGGGTTCGTCTACGTCGAGACCCCCAACCTCACCCGGTCCACCCCGGAGGGCGCGCGCGACTTCCTGGTGCCGGTGCGGCTCCAGCCGGGCAGCTGGTACGCCCTGCCGCAGTCCCCCCAGCTGTTCAAGCAGCTGCTCATGGTCTCCGGCCTGGAGCGCTACTACCAGCTCGCCCGCTGCTTCCGCGACGAGGACCTGCGCGCCGACCGGCAGCCGGAGTTCACCCAGATCGACATCGAGATGTCGTTCGTGGACCAGGACGACGTCATCGAGCTCGGCGAGGCGCTGATCGGCCGGATCTGGAAGGAGACGGTCGGCTACGAGCTGCCGACGACGCTGCCCCGGATGACCTACGCCGACGCCATGTCCCGGTTCGGCTCGGACAAGCCGGACCTGCGCTTCGGGGTCGAGCTGATCGACCTCACCGAATACTTCGCGAACACCACGTTCCGCGTTTTCCAGGCGCCCTACGTCGGTGCCGTCGTCATGCCGGGCGGGGCCTCCCAGACCCGTAAGGAGCTCGACGGCTGGCAGGACTGGGCCAAGGCCCGCGGCGCGCGCGGCCTCGCCTACGTGCTCGTGCAGGACGACGGCTTCGGCGGACCCGTCGCGAAGAACCTCTCGGAGGAGGAGATCGCCGGCCTGGCCGAGGCCACCGGCGCCGAGTCCGGCGACGCGATCTTCTTCGCCGCCGGGGCGCCCGGCCCCTCGCGGGAGCTGCTCGGCGCGGCCCGGCTGGAGATCGGCCGCCGCGGTCACCTGATCGACGAGTCGCAGTGGTCGTTCCTCTGGGTGGTCGACGCCCCGATGTTCGAAGAGGACGGCGAGGGCGGCTGGACCGCGGTCCACCACCCCTTCACCGGGCCGAAGCCGGAGTGGGCCGACAACTTCCAGGACCATCCCGGTGAGGCGCTCGCCTACGCGTACGACATGGTGTGCAACGGCATGGAGATCGGCGGCGGCTCGATCCGTATCCACCGCGCCGAGATGCAGCAGCGCGTCTTCGATGTGCTCGGCATCTCCAAGGAGGAGGCCGAGAACAAGTTCGGCTTCCTGCTTGAGGCGTTCAAGTACGGCCCGCCGCCCCACGGCGGCATCGCCTACGGCTGGGACCGGATCTGCATGCTGCTCTCCGGCGGCGAGTCGATCCGCGACGTGATCGCCTTCCCGAAGACCGCCTCGGGCTTCGACCCGCTCACCAGCGCTCCCACGCCGATCACGGCCGACCAGCGCAAGGAGGCGGGCGTGGACGCGCGGCCCAAGGCCGAGGCCGCACCCCACGTCTGATCCCGTACGGCCCGACGCCCCGGTGAGCGATCCGCTCACCGGGGCGCCGCCGTTTTGGAGGCTGTTCAGGAATCCAATCGCTTCGTATATTGAAGGTAATTTTCAGGTCTCCCACTACTGCGAGGGAGCATGAAGGTCGGCCTTGTGCTGCCGTTGGCGGAATATCCCTGGAAACAACCTTCGTACACGGAAATTCGATCTCTTGCACTGCAAGCCGAGGGCGCCGGATTCGACTCCATATGGGTGTTCGACCACTTGCTCTTCCGGGAGCCCGGCGCGCTGACCGAAGGTATCTGGGAGTCGTGGACGGTGCTTTCGGCACTGGCCGAGGCGACCGATCGCGTCGAAATAGGCACCTTCGTGTTGTGCACCGCATTTCGCAATCCGGCCGTCCTGGCCAAGATGGCGGTGACGCTCGACGCGGTCAGCGACGGGCGTCTCATCCTTGGTCTGGGCTGCGGTTGGCACAAGCCGGAGTTCGACGCGTTCGGCATCCCGTTCGAGCAACGGGTGGACCGTTTCGAGGAGGCATTGGAGATCATCCTTCCGTTGTTGCGCGAGGGCACGCGGGACTTCGAAGGCCGGCATTACCGGGTTCGGGGTGGCGAGTTGAAACCGCGGGCGGGACGCGTGGGCGGCCCGCCGGTTCTGGTGGGCGCCCTGCGGCCCAGGATGATGCGCCTCGCCGCGCGGCATGCCGATCTGTGGAACGCCTGCTGGTTCGGAGACCCCACGAGCCTGGGTGAGGTGCCGCGGCGGATCGACTCCGCCTGCGTCGAGGTGGGTCGCGATCCCGGAACGCTTGGGCGGACACTCGGCGTCAACGTGGCGGTCGGCCCTGACGCTGATCGGCTGCCACCGGATCGGGCCGTTCTGTCCGGGTCTCCGGAGACAGTGGCGAGGGGCCTGCTCGAGTACTGCGATCTAGGAATCGATCACGTGATCTGCAACCTCAACCCGCATGACGCCGACGCCCAGCGCCGGCTGTCCGGCGCCCTGCACCTGTACCGTGCCGGGCTCGAGACCAGGATGGAGACGAAGGCGAATGCCCTGGGTCGTGGATGAGTCGCGCGTAATGCCGTTCCTGTCGGCCTCCGAGCGACGCGACATCACCGAGGCTCTCTGGCGAAGGCCCATGCCAGGCAGGGTCTTCCCGGATGAAGGTTCGGGAGACGAGTCGCCACATGAGAGAAGATCTGCCAAGTGGAGCAAGGACAGCAAGGACAGCAAGGATTCAAAGGACAGCAAGGACTCCAAAGACTCAAAGGACAGCAAGGACTGGAAGGACGGCAAGGATTCCAAGGACAGCAAGGACCGCAAGGACTCCAAAGACTGGAAGGACAGCAAGGATTCCAAGGACAGCAAGGATTCCAAGGACGGCAAGGATTCCAAGGACGGCAAGGACTCCAAAGACTGGAAGGACAGCAAGGATTCCAAGGACGGATCCGACTGGTCGGTGAATTCCGACTCCAGGATGTTCGTGAGCGAGTCCCCGCCCGCGTCGCGCCCCGTTCCGGAGATGTCCCGGCCGGAAGGCGAGTACGGGGAGGTTCTCGCCATCGTGCGGGCCTCGCGGGTGAATCGCTTCCTGAGAGGGCGGGGCCTTGTCATCTGAGCCGGCGGACCTGGTCGTCGTGGCCGACCCGGCGGATGAGGTCGCCGCCGAGGTGAAGATTTTCGTGGAAGAGAGCGGACGCTCGGCGGCCGTGCTGGACGTTTTCGACGCGGCCCAACTGTTCACGGTGTCGGTACGCGACGGAGTCGCCAAGGTCGACCCCGAGGTGCCGCTGTTTCTGCGGCTGCCGTCTCCGCCGCCGCTGCGGACCGGCTTCGACGCCGAGTTCCAGTTCAACGAGTGCCTCGCGCAGCTCTGGGCCGCCGCCGCGTTGACTTCGGCGCCGGTCATCAACCGTCCGTCGCCGCAGGCGCTCGGCAGCCGGGTCTCGCATTCCGCCGCGCTGACCGGGCTTCGCGCGGGGCTGGACGGCGGAGCCGTGGAGATCTTCTCCTCCAGGCCATCGGAGCCGCCCGAGCCGCCCGAGCCGCCGTCGCTTTCGGCGTCCGGCGGTGACCAGTGGTGGGTGCAGGACGCCTCCACCCATCTGACCTCTCCCTGGCCCCTGCCACCTGGCGACCGTACGGGACCGTTCCGCGCCCGATGGTCAGACGCCGACCCCGTCTTCGAGGCCGTCGTGGTGCTGGCCGGCCAGGCATGGCGCTGCACGACCGCTGACCTCGATCATCTCCGGCTGGAGGAGCGCAGCGACGCCGTCGCGTCCAGCCTGGATGTGACCCTTGCCGCCGTCATCTGGCGGTTGGCGCCCGATCTCTCCTCGGCCTGGCTGGTGAACGTGGAACCGTATCCCGCGCTGGAACAGCTGCGCATGGTCTGGCTGGGTCTCGGCCCTCAACTGCTGAAGGTGCTGTTCACATGATCTACGCGATCGGTGTCGGCTCCGACGGGACGTTCGGCCATTTCGTCGAGGCCGCGGCGAGCCATGGCGTGGAGATCGTCTCTGTGGATCTGCGGGAGGTCGCCGCGGGGGGTGACTGGCGCTTGGCGATCCCCGACGACGGCCGCAGCTGGCTGGCGACCGCCACGGAAAGGTATGCCCTCGATCCGGAAGGCTCGTTCTTCTGCCGGATCATCGACCTGTCCGCCCTTCAGCGGGACGTGGCGCGGGCGAGACGCTGGCAAGGACTCGTGGCGGCACTGCTCGCCTGGCTTGATCACGTCCCGGGCCTGGTCGTCAACCGCCCCGAGGTTCGTGCGGACAACGGATCCAAGCCGCTGCACGAACTGTCTCTGGCCCGGGCGGGCTTCGCCGTACCGGAGAGCCTGACCAGTTCCGACCCGGCGAGATTGCGGGCGTTCGCGGCGGCCGGCCCGACGATCGTCAAGGCGGCCTCCGGAGTTCGGGCCACGAGCCGACTGGTCGGTCCTGCGGACTTCGCCGGGTTCATCCCATGGCAGGGGCCGGTTCACCTCCAGCGGTACATCACCGGCACCGATGTTCGCGCCCACGTGGTGGGCATGCGGGTGCATGCGGAGGAGATCATCTCCGCTGCGGTCGACTACCGGGCGGCGCCGCCGGACGAGGTCACGTTCGCACCCTGCGAGCCGCACCTGTCCCGGCGGATGATCGAGTACACGAAGGAGTCCGGCATGAGCTTCGCCGGATGGGATTTCAAGGTCGCGGAAGACGGTGCGCACTGGTGTCTGGAGGTCAATCCCATGCCCGGCTACGACTGGTACGACCGCAGACTGGAGGGCGCCGTGAGCGCAAGCCTCCTCGATCTGCTCAGCGATGGGACTTCGGTGTGATCAGCGACGTCGAGGTCCTCACCGCCGGCCGGAGCGCCGACCTGCGAGACGCCGTACACGCGATGAGAGAACGCTGGATCCCCCGGGGGACGGAACCGGCGTCGTTCTTCACGCTCGGCACACCGAGCTACCTCGACCTGGCGGAGGAACCGGAGAACGGATACCGCGATCGTGCCCGGCGGACGAGGCGACTGCTGTGGGAAGGCTTCGGATGGCTCTACGAGAGCCTGTCCGCGGTCCTCGCCGAGCATCTCCAGGCACCGGTCCGTTACGCGGAGAACCTGGCGCTGCCCGGGTTCCACGTCTGGCTGTCGGAGGCGGTGTTCACCAAGCCGCAGGCGCCCGTCCACTTCGATCTGCAGTACAAGGCCTTCGAGTGGCCACCGGGCACCGACATCAGCCGGTTGCTCTCGTTCACCCTGCCGGTACGGCTTCCGCGCGCCGGTGGCGGACTCAACGTGTGGGACGCGACCTATGAGCAGTTCCAGACGGCGCTCAGGCGCGGCTGGATTGAGGGGGCGGCCGATCTCCAGCGCTTCCATACCCGCACGTATGTGCCGTACACGGTCGGCCGCATGGTGATCCACTCAGGTCACATCCTGCACCAGGTCGCTCCGACGAGCCGGGTCGAGCCGGACGACGAGCGCCTCACCCTGCAAGGGCACGGAATCTGGTGCGACGACCGCTGGATCCTGTACTGGTGATCATGCTTACTCCCGCGGACGTCGACAGCTTCGTGGAGCGGGGCTTCTGCGTGCTCGAAGGCGCGTTCACGGCTCGCCAAGCCGAAGCCGCCCGCGCCCGCGTATGGCGCCGGATGGAGGAGAAGACGGGGATCCGGGAGAACGATCCCTCCACGTGGCCCGGCAGCTACGACATCGAGGAGCGGCTGCCCGTGCCCGAAGTGCTCGCCTGCTTCACCGACCGGCTCGTACGGGCGATCGAAGACCTGGTCGGTGTGGGCCGTTGGCGCGGCGATCGCGGCTGGGGCTTCTGGCCCGTCAATTTCGCCCACGGTGGCGAGCTTCCGTACAGCGTTCCGGCGGAGGGCTGGCATGTGGACGGGAACTGGTTCCGGCACACCGTCGACTCGCCCCAGCAGGGACTGCTCCTGATCGGGCTGTTCACCGACATCGAACCACGGGGCGGCGGCACCATGATCTCCGAAGGCTCGCACCGGCGGGCGGCGCGCGTTCTCGCCGGGCGTCCGGAGGGGATGACCCACCTCGAGCTCTTCGACGCCGTGCTGGCCGAGCCGATCGGGAACTTCCGCGAACTCACCGGCGCGGCCGGGGATGTCGTGCTCGCCCATCCCTTCCTTTTTCACACCCGGGGGTTCAAGCACCGCGGGCCACCGAGATTCATCAGCAACACCGAGGCGGGGCTCCGGGAACCGATGCGGCTGGGCCGCCGTGACGGCTCGCCGTACTCGATCCTCGAACTGTCCATCGCGGACGCGCTCGCCGGTCCGCCCCCGGTCTTCACCGACCCGATGCCCTGCCGCTTCTAGGTATGGCCGTACAGCTACAGGATCGGGGCGCTCTTGAGGTGGTCCGCTTCCTCGTCGCTCGCTTCTCGTCAGCGCACCGCCGCGCCCCTCACATGCTTGTTCGCGCCGGCTCCGCTCGCGCGGGCTCGGGGTGGTGGGGAGGACGTCGGATCAGGCCACCTCGACGTCCTTGATCTTCACCTTGATCTTGGGGGCGTTGGAGCCGCCCGAGTCGCTGGTGATGTCCACGCCGTCCTTGGCGGTGTTGACGCCGCCCTTGACGATCTTGTCGATGATGTCCATGCCCTTGCTGACCACACCGAACGGGGTGTACGCGGTCGGGAGCTGAGCGCTTTCGTCGGTGAAGGAGATCGCGAACTGGCTGCCGTTGGAGTTCGCGTCGTCACCGCCCTGCGCCATGAAGACCACTCCGCGCTTGTACGGCGCGCCGAGGTTCTCGTCGTTGAACAGGTAGCCCGGTCCGCCCGTGCCGTCGGTCGGGTTCTCCCCGTCGCCCTTGGCCTGCGGGTCGCCGCACTGCAGGAGGCCCACGCCGTTGGTCTGGACGGTGACGAGGCGGTGGCAGACCGTGTTGTCGAAGTAGTTCTTCTTCGCCAGGTACGCGAACGAGTTGACCGTGCAGGGCGTGAGTTTCGGCTCCAGCGCGATGGCGATGTCGCCGAGGTTGGTCTTGATCGTCATGGTCTTGGCCTTGAGCGCCGCCGCGGTGGGCTTCTTGGGCGGGAGTCCGACGAACTTGGCCGGGCTCCCACTGTCGTCCTTGCGGTAGTCGCAGGTGACCTTGCTCGGGTCGACGGGCGCCGCGCTCGGGGTCGCGCCGGGTGCGGCCGAGGCGCTCGCGGACGGGGCCGCCGAGGCCGACGGGCTTGTCGTCGCGGCGTTGCTCTTGGTGTCGCCACCGCCGCAGGCGGCGAGCGCGCCCACCATCGCGAGAACACCAAGGCCGACGCCGAGTGTGGTGTTGCGCCTGGCCGGGCTCGCGCCCGAAGCCGGCTGCTTCTGCCGATCCGTGTCGGTCACCGCTATGCCTTCCCTTTACCTTCTCTGACCATTGCGAAGCGTCACTCTATCGGCGATTCCATTCGATACACGTAAGCAGTGGTCACAGCGGTAACTCTGTGATCAAGCACCTCACAAGTCACGATCTTGCGGCCAGCGGTCACCCGGATACCATTGCGTAGGTGACGAGTGGGTCCTACCTCCGCTATCCCCACATTCACCAGCAGCTTTTGACTTTCGTCGCCGAGGACGACGTGTGGATCGCTCCGCTCGACGGCGGCAGAGCCTGGCGGTTGACCGTCGACCGGGTCAAGGTGAGCAACCCGCGCCTGTCCCCTGACGGCACCAGGGTCGCCTGGACGAGCTGGCGGGACACCGATCCGGAGATACACGTCGTCGCGGTCGCGGGCGGACCGGCCAGGCGGCTCACCTACTGGGCGAACCACCGCACCCGGCTGCGGGGCTGGAAGGACGACCACACGCTGGTCGCCGTCAGCGCGCACAACCAGCCGTTCCACTTCCGGACCTGGGCCTACACCCTCCCGGCGGACGGGCTGCCGGGATCGCGGGAGCCGTGCGGGCCGGTGGGGGATCTGCAGCTCTCCGGCGAGAACGCCCTGCTGCTCACCGGCTCCGCCGGACACGACCCGGCGCACTGGAAGCGCTATCGGGGCGGCGGCACCGGCAGGCTCTGGTTCAACGGGCGGCGATTGCTGGACGACCTCGGCGGGCAGATCGCCTCTCCGATGATCGTGGGGGACCGGATCGCGTTCCTGTCCGACCACGAGGACACGGGCAACGTCTACTCGTGCGCCTTCGACGGCTCCGACCTGATCAGGCACACCGAGCACCGGGACTTCTACGCCCGGCAGGCCAGTACCGACGGGCGGCGGATCGTCTACAGCCGGGCGGGTGAGCTGTGGCTGCTGCCCGGCCTGGACGCGCGGCCGGAACGGCTGGAGGCCGTCCTCGGCGGCGCGGGCGCGGGGCGGCAGCCGTACCCCGTGCACCCGCGCGTCACGAGCCTGTCCTGTGACGAGACCGGCCGGGCCAGCGCCGTCGAGGTCGCCGGGACCGTGCTGTGGCTCACACACGAGGACGGCCCGGCTCGGGCACTCGCCGCCCGGCCCGGAGCGCGGGCCCGGCTCCCGATCGTCCTCGGCACGGCCGACACTGAACAGGACACGGACGAGGGTGCGGACGAGGGTGCGGACGAGGGTGCGGACGAGGGCGCGGGCGAGGGCGCGGACCAGGCCGTGACCCCGAGTGAGGTGGTCGCCTGGGTGAGCGACGCGAGCGGCGAGGACGGCATCGAGCTCGCCGAGCCGGGCGCCACAGTCCGAAGCATCGCCACCGGCCGCCTCGGGCGTGTGGTCGCGCTCGCGGGAGCCCCCGACGGGTCGGCCATCGCGGTCACCTCCCACGACGGCCGCCTGCTGCTGGTGGACGTCCGGAGCGGCGCGGTCACCGAGTTGGCGCGCTCGGAGAACGGCCCGGTCAGCGGGGCCGCGTTCGCGCCCGACTCCGCCTGGCTGGCCTGGTCACATCCCGAGACAGGCGGCCTGCGGAGCATCCAGATGGTCCACCTGGGCGAGTGGCGATCCGGAGGAGAAGCGGCAGACGACGCCTCTGCCGTCGGCCCCGGACATGCGGAGGGGCTCGCCGGGGTCGGGCGCGAGGTCGTGGCGGTGACCGACGGGCGGTTCGCCGACACCGATCCGGTTTTCACGCCGGACGGCAGGCATCTGGCGTTCCTCTCCCGGCGCGGGTTCGATCCGATCTTCGACGTGCACAGCTTCGACCTGGCCTTTCCCCTCGGATCCCGCCCCTTTCTGCTGCCGCTGGCGCGGAGCACGCCCTCGCCGTTCGCGCCGTCCGTCGACGGGCGGCGGGCCGAGCCGGAGGAGAGCGACTCGGTGCTCGTCGTGGACACCGAGGGCATGGCGAGCCGCGTGGTGGCCCTGCCGGTTCCGGAGGCGCGCTATTCGGACCTCCAGGCCGTCAAGGAGGGGCTCGCCTGGTTGCGCCACCCGCTGCAGGGCGCGCTCGGCACAGGTTTCAGGGAGAAGCGGCAGCGGCCGGTCCTGGAGCGGTTCGACCTGGCCAAGCGGAAGTGCGAGGAGGTCGCCGACGGCGTCGACGCCTTCTCGGTGAGCGCCGACGGAGCCCGCATCGCGTACGTCGACGGCCTTTCCATGAAGGTCACGAACAAGACCGGCGACGCCGCCGACGTGGACCTCAGCCGGATCCGCGTCGAGGTGGAGCCGGGGAGCCGGTGGCGGCAGGCCTACGCTGAGGCCGGACGGCTCCTGCGTGACCATTTCTGGGTGGCCGACATGGGCGGCGTCGATTGGCCGGGGACGCTGGACGCCTACCGGCCGTGGCTGGACCGGATCGGCGGCGGCGATGATTTCACGGACGTGCTGGCCGAGGCGCTGGGCGAGCTGGGCTCCTCGCACGCCTACGTCGGCTCCGGGCGCGGGGAGGGCTCCCATCGGTACGTAGGGATGCTGGGCGTGGACCTCGTCCAGGACACCGACGGGCTCTGGCGGATCAGCCGTGTCCTGCCCGGCGAGTCCTCCGACCCGCACGCCAGGTCGCCGCTCGCCGGCTCGGGCGTGCGGCCGGGCGACGCCGTCCTGGCCGTCGACGGCCACCCGGTGGATCCGCGTACGGGACCCGCGCCGCTGCTGGTCGACACGGCCGGACATCCGGTCGAGCTGACGGTCGAGTCAGGTGACCGGGTCTTCCGGGTCGCCGTGGTCCCCGTGCTGGACGATCGGGTGCTCCGGTACCACGACTGGGTGGCCGAGCGCCGAGCGCGGGTCCGCCGCCTGAGCGCCGGCCGCGCGGGTTACCTCCACGTCCCCGACATGGACGCCGGCGGCTGGGCGCAGCTTCACCGGGACCTCGGCCGGGAGCTGACCCGCGAGGCCGTCATCGTCGACGTCAGGGGCAATCGGGGCGGATTCACCTCGGAGTTGGTGGTCGAGAAGCTGTCCCGGCGGATCGTCGGCTGGGAGGTGGGCCGCCACCGCCGGCCCGCCAGCTATCCCAGGGAGGCGCCCCGAGGCCCGGTCGTCGTGATCTGCGACGAGGAGACGTGCTCCGACGGCGACATCGTCACCGGGGCGGTCCAAGCCCTCGGTCTGGGACCGGTCGTGGGCGCCCGGACGTGGGGCGGTGTGATCGGGTACGACACCTGGCACTCGCTGGGCGACGGCACCCAGCTCACCGTCCCCGGATACGCCAACTGGATCCGCGGTTACGGCTGGGAGCTGGAGAACCGCGGGGCCACACCGGACGTGGAGGTGCTGATCACGCCCGCCGACTGGGCCGTGGGCGCCGACCCCCAACTGGACACCGCCGTACGGCTGGCGCTGGAGGAACTGGCCCGCACGCCGGCGGGCGCTCCGCCCGACCCCGCCACACGCCCGTTCCGAGGCCGCCCGCCGTCCTAGGCCGAGGTCTGGGCGGAGGTCTGGGCCGAGGTCTGGGCGGAGGTCACCCCGTCATGACCCGAGGCCGAGCCGCGCGAGCCGTACATTCATCGAAAGTGGGACTCGCGCGGCTTTGCTCATTTTGTTCTCAGAACTTTTTGAGAACCTGAGCGTGATCACATTCGTATGAGGGTGAAACGGCTCGATCGACCCCTCCCGCTGGCTCATGAGCCTCATCACGAAAGCGATGAACATGTTCGACGAGATCTTCGGGCTACCGGCCCATCCACTGATCATTCACGCCGCGGTGGTCCTGACGCCGCTTCTCGCGGTCCTGTCCATCGCGTACGCCGTGCTGCCGCGATTCCGCCCGAAGCTGGGCTGGGCGGTCGTGCTCACCGCGCTCGGCTCGCCCGGCGCCGTGTTCGCGGCGAAGGAGAGCGGCGAGGCGTTCAAGGAACGGCTCTTCACCGGCCAGACGCCGGCGGTGGTCACCGAGCACGAGAGCTTCGCCAACCCCCTGCTGTTCAGCACCGCCGGGCTGGCCGTGGCCGCGCTGCTGCTGGTCTATTTCACGCGCGCGCGGGGCGAGGGCGACGCCACCGGCGGATCCTCCCGGGCTCTCGCGATGATCTTCTCTGCGGCGGCCGTGGTCCTGGCCGTCGTCGTGGGTTACTACGCGGTCCGCGCCGGTCACACCGGGGCCACGACGGTCGGGGGCGGCTAGTGCCGCGACCGACAAGATTTGCCCGGGAGGAGCGGTGTCCAGGGTGGTGCATCGCAAGGCGGAGGAGGAGCCGATAACGGAGTTATCGGTGACGACGACAACGCGGCGAGGTGCCGCCTTGGGCGACGTGACGGGGCGAAGATTGGCGGGCGGGGCACTACAGTTCGGGTTGTGGACAGTCTGTTCGATTCGGCGGCCGAAGAGGCCCACAAGAGCCAGGAGCCGCTGGCCGTCCGGATGCGGCCGCGCACTCTCGACGAGGTGATCGGGCAGCGCCACCTGCTCGGCTCGGGCACGCCGCTGCGGCGGCTGGTCGAGAGCGAGGCGCCGATGTCGCTCTTCCTGTGGGGGCCTCCCGGCACCGGCAAGACCACCCTCGCCTATGTCGTGTCGAACGCGACCCGCCGCAGGTTCGTCGAGGTTTCGGCCGTCTCCGCGGGCGTCAAGGACGTCCGCGCCGCCATCGACCAGGCCCGCCGCGAGCTCGGCATGACCGGCCGCCAGACCGTGCTGTTCGTCGACGAGGTCCACCGGTTCAACAAGGCGCAGCAGGACGCGCTGCTTCCGGCGGTCGAGAACCGTTGGGTCACGTTCATCGGCGCGACCACCGAGAATCCGTTCTTCTCGGTCATCTCGCCGCTGCTGTCCCGCTCGCTGCTGCTCACGCTGGAGTCCCTGACCGAGGACGACGTGCGCGCCGTGCTCCAGCGCGCCCTCGGTGACCCGCGCGGCCTCGACAGCCGGGTCGCCGTCCACCCGGAGGCCATGGACCAGCTGGTACGGCTGGCCGGCGGCGACGCCCGCCGGTCCCTGACCTACCTGGAGGCGGCGGCGCTGCTGGCCGACGACGTCACGATCGAGGTGGTGGAGAGGGCGGTGGACAAGGCGGCCGTCCGCTACGACCGGCAGGGCGACCAGCACTACGACGTGATCAGCGCGTTCATCAAGAGCATGCGCGGCTCCGACGCCGACGCCGCGCTGCACTATCTGGCCCGGATGGTCGAGGCGGGGGAGGACCCGCGGTTCATCGCCCGCAGAATCGTGATCTTCGCCTCCGAGGACGTGGGCATGGCCGACCCGACCTGCCTGCAGGTCGCCGTCGCCGCGGCGCAGGCGGTCGAGTTCATCGGGCTCCCGGAGGGGCGGCTCAACCTCGCCCAGGCGGTGATCCACTGCGCGCTGGCGCCCAAGTCCAACGCGGTCATCAAGGCCATCGGCGCGGCCTCCGACGACGTGCGGCGAGGCCTGATCGGGCAGGTTCCCGGGCATCTGCGCGACGCTCACTATCCGGGAGCCAGGAAGCTCGGCCACGGTGAGGGCTATCAGTATCCGCACGACTTCGAGCACGGGCTGGTCAGGCAGGATTACGCCCCCGAAGAGCTCAGAGACCGGAGATACTACGAGCCGACGACGCACGGCGCGGAAGCCCGCTTCGGCGAACGCTGGACGAAGATCCGCGAGTTCCTGAGGGGCAGGTAGAGCTGTCCCGACTGGACGGTTTTGTGTGTGTTTCTGGGGAATCACTTGAGGCAGGAGGCGCGAATGAAGGCGACCGTAACTCCTTCCGGTGGATTGTTCGGACCATCATCGATCACGTGGCGGATCCACACCGAGACGTTCGCCTGGCCGTCCGAACTCCGCGCACTCCTGCTCCAAGGGCTCCACCCGAGGGTGATGCGCGGAATCGCGCAGAACTGCCTGCTCACGGACCCCGAACAGGCCTGGGCGCGGTTCCGGCGCGGGATGGACTTCGCCGCCGTGTGCGTCTTCGGGACCGAGCACGAGGCCGAGCGGGCCGCGGCGCGGGTCCGGGAGATCCACGCCCGCCTGATCGGGCTCGACCCCGACTCCGGCACGCTGTTCCGGATCGACGATCCCGAGCACCTGCGCTGGGCCCACTGCGTCGAGGCCGGCTCCCGGCTGGAGGTCGCGCGCCGGTCGGGAGTGCCGCTCACCGCCGCCGAGGCCGACGGATACCTCGACGAGCAACGGCGTTCGGCCGCTCTCGTGGGGCTCGATCCCTCGTCGGTTCCCGGGTCCGTGGCCGAGCTTGAGGACTACTTCGACGAGACGCGCCCCACGCTGAAGGTCTGCGACGATGCCCACGACATGCTCCGCCGTACGATCATGCCGCGGTTCTCGCCCCGTCTCGCCCTCGTCGCGCCGCCGCTGACGCTCGGCTCGCTGCCCGCCGCCGGAGCGCTCGCCTACGCGACGCTGCCGCGCTGGGCCCAGGAGCTGTACGGCCTGCCCGGCGCGGCGGCCACCGATCTCGCGGCGGACGTGGTGCTGCGCGGGTTGCGGCTGGTGGCGACGACGCTGCCCGACGCGCTGACCACGCCGGTGATCCGGGACGCGCGCCGGCTGATGCGAGCGACCCGCACCGCGGGGGATGTCGCCCACGCCGTCGCCTAGAAGATCGCCGGGAGCGGCACGCGTGGTGTGGTGGTCACCGGCCGGTCAGGGGTTCGCGGTAGGGTCTTCCCATTCCAGCCCGGTCGGATTCGCGCCGAGTCCACGCGAACTGGATACGCGCCGAGTCCGCGCGATGTCACCTGTGAGGGGGGCGGATCCGCACATGCTTACCGCCGGAGAGGTCGCCGGCCTGATCGTCGCGATGTTCTGGGCGATCCTGGTCTGCTTCATGGCCGTGGTGCTGACCCGGCTCGCCCGGCTGCTCACCGAGACCACCAAGATGGTGTCCGAGCTGGGCGACCGCGTCGTGCCGCTGCTTGAGGAGATGAACCACACCGTCTCCGAGACCAACCGCCAGCTGGTCACGGTCGAGGCCATCACGGAGAACGTCAGGGACGTGAGCGGTAACATGGCGAGGATCACCGGGGTGGCGTCCACCCTGCTCACCGGGCCCGTGATCAAGGTCGCCGCGCTGCGCCACGGGGTGCGGGCCACGATCGCCAGGCGGGAGCGGCGCGCGATCGGGAGGCGACGGGTGTGATCCGGCGGCTGTTCTACATGGCCCTGGGCGCGTGTCTGGCCATCTGGACGATGCGTAAGCTTGCGGCATTGCGGCCCGACCATGTGGCGAGGCGCGCGGCCGACCGCGCGGTGAGCCTCGCGGGCCGGCTCGGGGACTTCGCCGGCGACGTGCGAGAGCTGTCGGCGAGCAGAGAAACCGAGTTGCGGGCCCAGTTCGGGCTCGGCAGTCTTATCGGCGTTATCGGCACAGTCAACGAAAAACACGACGACGTAAAGGATGGCCGCTGAAATGGAGTCGGCAGAGATCGCCCGCCGCTTCCTGCGCTTCTTCGAAGAGCGCGGGCACACCGTCGTGCCCTCGGCCAGCCTGATCGCCGAGGACCCGACGCTGCTGCTGGTCAACGCGGGCATGGTGCCCTTCAAGCCGTTCTTCCTCGGCCAGCAGAAACCGCCTTACAAGCGCGCGACCAGCGTCCAGAAGTGCGTGCGCACGCTCGACATCGACGAGGTCGGCAAGACGACCAGGCACGCCAGCTTCTTCCAGATGCTGGGCAACTTCTCCTTCGGTGACTACTTCAAGGAGCAGGCGATCCCGTTCGCCTGGGAGCTGCTCACCAGGTCCGAGTCCGAGGGCGGGTTCGGTTTCCCCGAGGACCGGCTCTGGGTGACCGTCTACCTCGACGACGACGAGGCGCAGGACATCTGGCACAAGAAGGCCGGCCTCCCGCTGGAGCGCATCCAGCGTCGCGGTCTCGCGGACAACTACTGGCACATGGGAGTCCCGGGCCCGGGCGGACCGTGCTCGGAGATCTACTACGACCGCGGGCCCGAGTACGGCAAGGAGGGCGGCCCCGTCGCGGACGAGACCCGCTACCTCGAGGTGTGGAACAACGTCTTCATGCAGTTCCAGCTCGGCGCGGTCCGCACCAAGGTCGACTTCGACATCCAGGGTGAGCTGGGCGCCAAGGGCGTCGACACCGGCATGGGCCTGGAGCGCATGGCGGCGATTTTGCAGGGCGTCGACAACATCTACGAGATCGACACCACCTACAAGATCCTCGACAGGGCGGCCGAGCTCACCAAGTCCCGGTACGGGCGCGACAGCCGCGCCGACGTCTCGCTGCGGGTCGTCGCCGACCACATGCGCGCGGGCGTCATGCTCGTGGGCGACGGCGTGCTGCCCTCCAACGAGGGCCGCGGCTACGTGCTGCGCCGCATGCTCCGCCGGGCGGTCCGCAACCTCCGCCTGCTGGGCGCGGGCGAGGAGCGCTACCTGCACGAGCTCACCGCGGTCACGCTCGAGGTGATGTCCGAGCTGTACCCGGAGCTGAAGAACGACGCGACCAACATCCACACGGTCATCGACGCGGAGGAGGCGTCCTTCCTCGGCACGCTCCGCACCGGCACCGCGATCTTCGACGCGGCGGTGGAGGAGACCAGGCGAAAGCGCGCCACGACCCTCGGCGGCGACCAGGCCTTCCAGCTCCACGACACCTACGGCTTCCCGATCGACCTCACCCTGGAGATGGCGTCGGAGCAGGGCCTGCAGGTCGACGAGGAGGGCTTCCGCCGGCTCATGAAGGAGCAGCGGGACCGGGCCAAGGCGGATGCGGCTTCCAAGAAGACCGGCAACGCCGACATTTCGATCTTCGGCGACATCCTGGAGAAGTCTGGCAAGGTCGACTTCCTCGGATACGATCACACCGCCGCCGAGGCCAACGTGATCGGCCTCCTCGTCGACGGCGCCTCGGTCCAGGCGGCCGGCGCGGGTTCCACGGTGGAGGTCGTCCTCGACCGCACCCCGTTCTACGCCGAGGGCGGTGGCCAGCTCGCCGACCAGGGGGTCATCCGCACCCGTGGTGCCGAGGTCGAGATCGTGGACGTCCAGTCGCCGATCTCCGGCCTGGTCGTGCACCGGGGCAAGGTGCGGTCCGGAGAGGTTCACGTCGGCGACCAGGCGCACGCCGAGATCGACCTCGAACGGCGGCGCGCGATCTCGCGCAGCCACACGGCGACCCACCTCGTGCACCGGGGCTTCCGCAACGCGCTCGGCGAGTCCGCGGCGCAGGCGGGTTCGGAGAACTCGCCCGGCCGCTTCCGGTTCGACTTCACTGCCGCGGGCGCGGTCTCGCCGGCCGCGCTGCGCGACGTCGAGGACGAGGTCAACGCGGTTCTGATCAACGATCTCCAGGTCAACGCCTACTACACCTCGCAGGCCGAGGCCCGTGCCATGGGCGCGCTCGCGCTCTTCGGCGAGAAGTACGGCAACGAGGTCCGGGTCGTCGAGGTCGGCGACTACTCCCGCGAGCTCTGCGGCGGCACCCACGTGGCCAGCTCCGGCCAGCTCGGCCTCGTCAAGGTGCTGGGCGAGGCGTCGATCGGCGCCGGTGTGCGCCGCGTCGAGGCGCTGGTCGGCCTGGACGCGTTCCGCTTCCTGGCTCGCGAGAGCGTCCTGGTGGCGCAGATCAGCGAGCAGCTCAAGGCGCGGCGCGAGGAGCTGCCCGAGCGGATCGAGGGCATCGTCACCCGGCTGCGCACCGCGGAGAAGGAGCTGGCCACGCTGCGCTCCGCCCAGGTGCTCGCGATGGCGGGCGAGCTGGCCGCCGGTGCCCGGGACCTGCACGGCGTGTCCGTCGTGACGCACCGCGCTCCTGACGGGACCTCCCCCGACGACCTGCGCAGGCTCGCCC
>JBIOWF010000088.1:0-2347 GCA_044868295.1 Microtetraspora sp.
TGTGGCGAACATGTGGTGGGCCCAGACGCCCCAGCCGATGAACCCAATCGCGATGCCGGAGAAGACGACGACGGCGTAGCCGAACAGCGGCTTGCGCGAGAAGACGGGCAAGATCTCCGAGACGATCCCCATGCCCGGCAGGATGAGGATGTACACCTCCGGGTGCCCGAACAACCAGAACAGGTGTTGATACAGGAGCGGATCACCGCCGGCCGCCGGTTGGAAGAAGTTCGTGCCGAAGTTCCGGTCGAAGTAGACCATGATCAGCGCGGCGGTGATGATCGGCATCGCGAACAGCGTCAAGAACGCGGTGACGAGCATCATCCACGTGAACACCGGCATGCGCATGAGCGTCATACCGGGCGCGCGCAGGTTCAGGATCGTGACGATGAAGTTGATCGCCGACGTCGTCGACGCGATGCCGAGCATGATGAGGCCGACGGCCCAGAAGTCCGGGCCGTGGCCGGGCAGGAACCCACGAGCAAGCGGTGTGCTCGTGAGCGGGGTGTAGCCGAACCAGCCTCCGTTGGGCGCGCTGCCGCCGATGAAGAAGCTCGAGTAGATGAAGAGCCCGCCCATGAGGAAGCCCCAGTAGCCGAAGGCGTTCAGGCGGGGGAAGGCGACGTCGCGGGCGCCGATCTGGAGCGGGATGAGGTAGTTGGCGACCCCGACCGCGAGCGGCATCCCCATGAGGAACACCATCGTGGTGCCGTGCATGGTGAACAGCTCGTTGTACTGCGCGGCCGTCATCAGGTTGCCGTTCGGGCCCGCCAGCTGGAGCCGCAGGAGCAGCGCCTCGACCCCGCCGATCACCAGGAAGGCGACCGCGGTCGTGGCGTACATGATCCCGATCTTCTTGTGGTCGATGGTGGTGAACCAGCTCCAAAAGCCGGTGGTGGCCTTCGGGCGGCGCAACACCACGAGGCGCCGCGCCGGAGCCCGCACCGCGTCCTGGACCGTCGTCATCGGTGGTCCCCCACGGTCAAGTTCACCTCAGCTGCAGGAGGTAGTCGGCGATTTGCTCGGCCTCCTGTCTCGTCATCGTCGGCTGCCCGGCGGGAGTGTTCTGACTGAACGACGGCATCCCCACGCACTGCCCCGTCGCCGGCTCGCCCGGATTCCGGCATTGCTTCGACTGCATCGGGATCAGCCCCGGTGCGTTGTATACCCACTCGACGAGCCGATCGCGGGTGAGCTTGTAGTAGCCGCTCGCGAACGTGGTGCGGCTGGCGAGGTGCGTGAGGTTCGGGCCGTAGCTGCTCGCCTTCGAATCGCTGAGTGAGTGGCAGGTCGTGCACTGGTACTTGTTTGCGATGAGCTCCTGGGCGGGGCCGGCGGGCTGCTGCTCGGCGCCCTCGCCCACCTGCAACGGTACCGCCGGGCCCCGCTGCTGCTCGCTGATCCACGTGTCGAACTCGTTCTGCTCCACCGCGATCACCCGGAACCGCATGTTCGCGTGCGAGAGGCCGCAGTACTCGGCGCACTGTCCGAGGAAGGTGCCGGGCTTGTCGGCCTCGATCGTCGTGAACTGGTCCCGGTTCGGGATGATGTCCTGCTTCCCGGCCAGCTCCGGGACCCAGAAGCTGTGGATGACGTTGCACTTGTTCGGAAGGGACTCGTCGCAGGCGGTGAGGTTCACCCGGACCTTCCGGCCGGCCGGGATCACGAGTTCATCGGCGGTGACGACCTTCTGCTTGGGGTACTTGAACTCCCACCACCACTGCTTGCCGATGGCGGTGACGTTCAGCACGTTGCCGCTGGGCTCTTGGTGCAGATCGAAGATGGTCTTCACGGTCGGCACCGCGATCACGGCGAGGATCAGGGCGGGGACGATCGTCCAGCCGATCTCGAGCGGGGTGCTGCCGTGGATCTGCTTGGGGTTCTCGTTCTTGCCCGCCCGGTACCGGAAGCGGAGCGCGAACACGACGACGGCGCCGAGGACGAGGACGCCGATGACGACGGCCACCCAGAACACCGGCGTGAACAGGCTGTCGATTTTGTCGGCGGCGGGGCCCTTCGGCTTCAGCGAGTTCTGCCGGTTGTTCTCCGCGGAGCACGCGGCCAGCAGGAGCGTCGAACCGAGGACGACCGCCGGGCCCTTCCATCGCCTCGGGCGCGGCGTGTGCGGCGTCATCCTCCCCTTCCGACTCGTCCGATCGCGGCGAGCGAAGACTGAGCTTCGCTTCCTCCGCTCGCGCCGTCTGCTACCCCTACCCGCGGCGCAGCCTATCCCCGGGTTTCCGAAGCAGAACAACCGAGACAGGTTGCCTAATATCCCGCTGACCTGGGGATTTAGTACCCGAGCCGGTCGAGCGCGTGGGTGCGGCGCTGCCAGTCGCGCTCGACC